>JAICQE010000074.1 GCA_025938035.1 Vicinamibacteria bacterium | reverse complement strand
TGTTGTTGTGGGTGATCAACTGGGCAGGACCGCTGACCGGCCCGCGAACCTCCGCGGTGCTGGATTACCTGTCGATCACCAGCCATCTCGACGACTTCACACGCGGCGTCGTGGACACCAAGCACGTGGTCTATTACGTCAGCTTCATCGCCTTCGGACTGTTTCTGACGGCGCGCTCGGTCGACACCGAGCGGTGGCGGGGGTAAGGCGATGCAGCAGATTCTTTCGATCCTCAGCTACGTCGGCATGGCAATGGTATTCGGCGCCCTGGCCGTACGTGTGTTCAAGCCGGAGTGGAATCAGTACGCCGTCTATGCGTCCTGGACAGGTCTCGCCCTCGTTCTGCTCTACACGATCGGACAGTGGCGCGAGATCGTGGCATTCTTCCGCCGCCGCAACGCGCGCTACGGCGCCATCGCCAGCGTCAGCGTCCTCGTCGTGCTCGGCATCCTGGTGGCGGTGAATTACGTCTCGGTGAAACAGAACAAGCGCTGGGACCTCACCAGCAACCGTCAGTACACGCTGTCCGAGCAGACGGTGAAGCTGCTGCGGGAGCTGAAGACCCCGGTGAAGTTCGTCGTCTTCGAAACGGACGCCGAGGTGGACCGCATTCGGGTCCGGATGAACGAGTACGCCTACCAGTCAGGACAGGTGAGCGTCGAATACATCGATCCCGATAAACGGCCGGTGCCCGCGAAGGAGTACGAAATCCAGAGCTACGGCACGGTTGTCGTCGAGCACATGGGCAGGCGCGAGCGGGTCGTCGTGCCGCAGGGACAGGCGCCTCCGGAGCAGGACCTGACCAGCGCGCTCGTCAAGGTGCTGAACCCGACGGAGAAGCGCGTCTACTTCCTCGCCGGCCACGGCGAGAAAGACCCGACCAACACCGAGCGCGGGGGGTACAGCTCGATCATCGATTCGCTGCGGCAGGACAACTTCCAATGGGAAAAGCTGATCATCGCGCAGACGAACGCGATACCGGAGAACGCCACCGTTCTCGTTCTTGCCGGCCCGAAGACCGATCTGCTCGAGGGTGAGGCGGCGCTGATCCGGCAGTATCTGTCGGCCAGGAACGGCAAGCTGCTCGTTCTGCTCGATCCGCCCGAGGACTTCAAGAAGCCCGCACCGCTGCCGCAGATCGAAGCGATCGTCAAGGAATGGGGGATCAACGCCACCCCCTCGGTCGTTGTCGATGTCAGCGGACTGACGAAGATCGCGACCATTCCGGTCGCGGCGCCACCGTACCCGGAGCAGGCCATCACCTCGCGCTTTCAATTGATCACGATGTACCCGGTCGCGCGAGCCGTCGTCCCCCTAATGGGCGCGCCGGCCGATCGCACGGCGCAATCGTTCATTCAGACGGCGCAGCGGACGTGGGCGGAAACGAACCTGGCGTCGCTCGATCCGCCGGACAATCTCTCGCCGGATCCGGACAAGGGGGACATCGCCGGACCAGTCTCGATTGCGGCGGCGGTGGCAGTGCCGGCAAAGACGGACCCGGCGGCCCAGAAGAAGGAGGGCGAGGAGCAGCGCCCGCCCGAGACGCGCGTCGCGGTCATCGGTGATTCGGATTTCGTGGCCAATGCCTACCTGGGAATCGAGGGCAACCGCGATCTGTTCCTCAACACCGTGAACTGGCTGGCCCAGCAGGAAAGTCTCATTTCCATCCGGCCGAAGGAGCCATCCGACCGGCGGCTGACGATGACGGCAAATCACGTGATGGGCGTGCTATGGATGTCGCTCGTCATCGTGCCGGCGCTCGTGATCGGCGCCGGTGTCTTCACGTGGTGGCGGAGACGGGAGCGATGAGAAGCCTGCGCTCCACGCTGATCCTCGTCGTTGTCCTGGCCGGACTGGTCGGCTACATCTACTACCTCAACGGCCGCGACACGACGGGCGCCGATGCGAAGGAAAAGGCGTTCGCCTCCGTCAAGGAAGGGGACGTCGAGGAAATCCGCATCAAATCCGCCGACGGCGAGACGACGCGGGTGCAGAAGGCCGACGGCGCGTGGAAGATCGTCGAACCGGAAGCGGCGGCCGCGGACCAGGGCGAACTGTCGTCGATCACCAGCAGTCTGGCGACGCTCGAGATTCAACGGGTCGTCGACGAACAAGCGTCCGATCTGAAGCAGTACGGTCTGGAGCCGGCGCGTGTCGAGGTCGAGTTCCGGGCCAAGGGCGCCAAGGAGCCACAGCGAATCGCGCTTGGCGAGAAGACGCCAACCGGAGGCGATCTCTACGCGCGCCTCCCCGGACAGCCGCGTGTCTTCCTCGTCTCGTCGTTCGTGGACTCGACGTTCAACAAGAACACGTTCGCCCTGCGCGACAAGAGTGTCATCAAAATCGAGCGGGAGAAGGTGGATCGCCTCGAACTCCAGAAGGACGGCAAGCCGGCGGTCACTCTCGTGAAAACCGGCACCGAGTGGCGAATCGTCGCGCCGATGATGGGACGCGCCGACTTCGCCGCGGTCGAGGGCGCGCTGGAACGGCTGTCGTCGGGACAGATGCAGGGGATCGTCTCCGCGGATAGCGCCGACGCCGGGAAGCGCCAGCTCGATCCGCCGGTCGCCTCGGTGACGGCGGTCGCGGGAAGCGCGCGCGCGACGCTGCTGTTCGGCGCCACGGAAAACGCGTTGATGTACGCGAAAGACGCATCGCGGCCGATGATTTTCACGGTCGCGCCGGCGCTCTACACCGACGTGATCCGCGACGTCGGCGAGTTCCGGCGGAAGGATCTGTTCGACGCGCGATCGTTTACGGCCACACACGCCGAATTCAAACGCGGGTCCGAAACGGTTACGCTCAACAAGACCAAGAACAAGGACGGCTCCGAGTCCTGGCACAACGCCGCGAGCAAACAGATCGACGCGAGAAAAGTCGAGGAACTGCTGGCGAAGGTTTCGGGCCTGCAGGCCGAGTCGTTCGACGCTGGAACACATGCCGCACTCAAGAGCCCGGCGCTGGTTGTGACCGTCCGTTTCGACGACAACAAGACAGAACAGGTCACGTTCGCGCGGTCGGGCGGCGACGTGCTCGCCAGCCGATCGGACGAGCCCGGCACAGCGAGAGTGCCGGCCGCCAGCTTCGACGAGGTCTTCAAAGGAATCGATGAAATGAAGTGATCCGGTGATGCCAGATTCAAAATGCAAAATGCAAAAACGATCGACGCGGCGAGGACGATCGACGTAGTGTCCGCCTTACGGCGGACCTCCGTGTTCGCATTTTGCATTTTGCATTTTGCATTTCTCAGCTGCAGCAAAGCCTCCCCCGCCACTCCGGCTTCAACTGCCCGCGCCGCGATTGCGCAACTGCAGCGCGACATCACCCGGGCGACACAGGGACCAGGCGTTCAGCGCGGCGTCTGGGGCATCGCCGTCCACTCGCTCGATCGCAACGAACGGCTGTTCGAGCTGCAGCCGCGAGCGCTGCTCGTCCCGGCATCGGTGGCGAAGATCGCGGCCGTGGCGACGGCGGCCGACGCTGTCGGCTGGGACTATCAGTTCGAAACGACGATTCTGGCGATCGGGCCTGTCACTGACGGTGTCCTCGCCGGCGACCTGCTGGTGGTCGGCGCCGGCGATCCCACGATCGGCGGCCGTGGCGGAGAGGACTTGTCGGCCTGGGCGGCGGCGCTGCAAGCAGCCGGTATCCGCCGCATCGAAGGCCGCATCATCGGCGATGACGATGCGATCGAGGAGCCGCGGCCGCAGCTGGCGTGGGCATGGGACGACCTTGGCTACCCGGGCGGCGCGATATTCGGCGCGCTGAATTACGCCGAGAACCGGATGACGGTAACGGTCACGCCCGGCCCCGGGCCGGGTGGGCCCGCATCACTGAGCGTCGACCCGCCGGCCGGCACACGGCCGCTGGCGAATCGTGTCGTGACCGGCGCGCCGGGCACCACGCAACTGGTGTGGCCCGAACAACGGCCCGGAGAGCCCTACCTCACGATTGCCGGCTCCATGCCCGCCGGGGCCGCACCTGCGCGGCTCACGGTCGCCGTCGGCAACCCGACGATCTGGTTTGCGAACGCGCTGCGGAGCCGGCTGCAGACACAGGGAATCGACGTGCGGGGCGATGCGTGGGATGTAGACGACGTCACGCCGCCGCCGGACCGTTCGCGCGCCGAGGTCGTGTTCACGCATCGGTCGAGGCCGCTTCGCGACATCGTTCAGCCGCTGATGAAGGAGAGCATCAACCTCTACGCGGAAGCGGTCATGCGCCTGAATGCCGCCCGGGGGCAGCTGCCGACCAACGACGCGGCGCTCGAGGGGTTCGCGAAACGGCTCGAAGCGTGGGGGGTACCCGCGATGTCGCAGCAGCTCGTTGACGGGTCCGGACTGTCGCGGCGCGACACCGTGTCGGCCGAGGCCGTGATCGCCATCCTGCAGCACATGCACGATCCGTCGGGCGCGTCCGCGTTTGTGGCGGCGCTGCCTGTTGCCGGCGTTGACGGCACGCTGAGCGGACGGATGCGCAACACCCCGGCGGCCGGCAACGTCCGCGCCAAGACCGGAACGATGTCGAACATCCGGTCGATGGCCGGCTACGTGAGCTCGCGCGATGGCGAGAGGCTCGCGTTCGTGGCGATGGTCAACAACTTCGAGGGAGCTGGCGCCGCCGCGAACCAGGCGCTCGACGCCATCGCCGTCAGCCTGGCCTCGTTCAGCCGGAGCGGCGCTCAGCCGGTTGCCACAGGCAGATCGAAATAGAAGATCGATCCGCTCGCCTGTGCCGGCCGGTAGCCGATCTTCCCGCCCATCGATTCGATAATCCCGTAGCTGATCGACAGGCCGAGACCGGTTCCCTGACCGACCGGCTTCGTGGTGAAGAACGGCTCGAACAGGTGCGGTTCGTCCTCCGCTTTCACGCCGGGACCCGTGTCCTCGACTTCCAGCACCACGCGTGAATCGCGGTCGAAGGTGCGAATCGTCACGCGCGCCGGGATACGGCCGCTGTGCAGGATCGCCTGCTCGGCGTTGACGACGAAATTCAGGACGACCTGCTGCAGCTCGGTGAGCACGGCGTGCACCGGCCGCGTCGATCCGTCCTCGATCCGCAGCTCGATCTGTTCGGATTGGAGCCGCCGCTGCCGCAGCTCCGCCACGGCGGCAATGACGTCACCCAGCCGGATGCGCGCCGCCGGACCGGGCTGCTGGCGCGCGAAGAGCGCGAGGTTGCGGATGATGGCATTCGCCCGCGCGCTCTCGCGCAGGATGACGGCCAGGTCGTTGTGCGCCGATTCGGGCAGGTTTCGCTGCAGCCGCAACAGCTCCGCGAATCCGCTGATCGACTGCAGCGGGTTATTGATTTCGTGCGCCACGCCCGACACGAGCTGACCGACCGCCGCAAGGCGCTCCTGCCGGATGACCTGCCCCTGCAGCGATTCGAGCTCTTCGCGCATGCGGCGCTCTTCGCTCATCTGAGAATCGAGCTGATCGCGAGTGGCGTTGAACTGCTGCAGCATCGACTCGAATGCCGCCTGCAGTTCAGCGAACTCGCGCGAAAACATGTCTTTGGACTTGATCGGTCCGAAGTCGCCCCGAGCGATGCGCTGTGCCGTGGCGTCGAGGTAACCGACGGCATCGACGAGACGGTTCGACAGCATCAACGCAACGAACAGCCAGCTGCCGACGGCAAGTGCCAGAATGGCGAGATTGCGCAGCCACAGCGTTGTCGCGCGGTTGTAGGCAAGCGCCACCGGAAGCCCGACGGAGACGAAACGGCGCCCGCTGGCGGTCGAGATGCGCTGGTGCATGCGCTCGACGCCATCGGCATCGAGCGACCGGTACGAAACACCGGTATCCTGCCGTAACGCTGGTGCCGATGACGAATCGGCACCTCGACTGTCTCCCCCTCTTTGCGCGAGGACTCGGCCGTCCGCATCCGTGACGACAACGATCGCGTCCTCGGGCACGGGCATCGTCGCGAGCCCGTCGGCGATCGCCTTCGCGTCGCCGTCGACGAACGCGGCGATGGTGCTGGCCAGTATCTGCGCCTGCTGCCCGAGCTCGTTGCGGCGTTCGCGGAACGACAGCCATCCGGACCAGGTCACCGCGGCGAACAGCGGGATCAAGAGGAACGAGATCGCCAAAAACAGCTGCCGGCGGAGAGAGAAGTTCCTGATGCCTCCCATCGGAATTACCGCGTGACGATCGGGTCGATCACGCCAGCCTCCGCGAAACCGGCCGCGCGCAGGAGACAGCTGTCGCAGCGCCCGCACGGCCGCCCGTCCGAATCAGGATCGTAGCAACTGTGCGTCAGACCGTAGTCGAGGCCCAGCGCGATGCCCCGGCGGATGATGTCGGCCTTCGTCAGATGCTGCAGTGGAGCATGGATCCGAAACCTCTCGCCGCTCACGCCTCGAGCAGTCGCCAGGGCGGCGAGGTGTTCGAACGCCGCGACGTACTCGGGGCGGCAATCCGGATATCCCGAGTAATCGAGGGCGTTGACACCGATGACGAGGTCATGGGCTCCGAGCACCTCGGCCCATCCGAGCGCCAGCGCCAGGAAGACGGTGTTCCGCGCCGGCACGTAGGTGGACGGGATGTCGGCGGCATCGATCCGCCGGTCCTTCGGAACCGGCGCGTCCGTTGTCAGCGACGATCCGCCGAACACCGACAGATCGACGTCGAGCTCGACGTGCCTGACCACACGCAGCGCAGCGGCAACGGCCCGCGCCGACTCGAGTTCGCGGACGTGCCGTTGGCCGTATCGGACCGTCAGCGCATGCAGGGAAAAACCTTCCTGGCACGCAATCGCCCCGGCCGTGTACGAATCAAGACCGCCGCTGAGCAGCAGAACCGCTGCCGCCTGCTCCTGCGGCTGCCTAGACACCACGTGTGTCGGCCGGCCAGATGTACTTGTGAATCTGCAGCTGGACACGCACCGGGAGCCTGTCCGCCAGCACCCACTCTGACAGCGTCTTCGGGTCCATCACGCCATGGACCGGTGACATGTGAACGGCCGCGGCTCGTTCGCCGATGCGATAGCGAACGATGGCATCGCGGGCGTATTCGTAATCGACGCGATCGTTGATCACGAACTTCACCTCGTCGCGCGGCCGCAGGCGGTCGAGGTTCTCCCAATCCATGCGCTCCGCTTCGCCACTGCCCGGACACTTGATGTCGAGAATGGTGACTACCGGATCAGGCACGCGCGCCGTGCTGCGATGGCCGCCCGTCTCCAGCAGGACCGTTTTGCCGCGCGCCAGCAGCTCGCTCATCAGCGGGTAAACGTCTTCCTGCAGGAGCGGCTCGCCCCCGGTTACTTCCACGAGCGGGCAGTCGTATCGCTCCACCTCGGCCAGGACGTCGGCGAGGTCGCGTTTTCTGCCCTCATGGAACGCGTACGGTGTGTCGCACCAGGAGCATCGCAGGTCACAGGCCGTCAGACGTACGAAGACACACGGCCGTCCCGCATACGTGGACTCGCCCTGGACCGAGTAGAAGATCTCGTTGATCGTGACCAATCCTTTTATTATCAATGACCTATGGCGCTCCTCATAGGCACGTCGGGGTGGAGCTATCCGACGGGAAAAGGCACGTGGAACGGCCTGTTCTACCCGGCGACGCGGTCGAAGCGTGACGGAACGCGGGACTTCGACGAGCTTCGCTTCTATGCGGAGCACTTCGATACCGTCGAGGTGAATTCCACTTTCTACGGGCAGCCGCGCGCCGAGGTCGCTCGCACCTGGGTCGAACGCACGCGTCCCGGCTTCGATTTTTCCGTAAAGCTGTACCAGAAGTTCACGCATCCCTCGATGTTCAGAGATGCGGCGGCGAAGCGGGCGCCTGGCGTCGAAGGGACGTTCCTCGATCTCCTCGCGCAGGTGACGCAGAGCGATATCGACGAGTTCCGACGCGGCATCGATCCGCTCGCCGAGAACGGGCGCCTCGGAGCGTTGCTGGCGCAGTTTCCGCCAAGCTTCAAGGATTCGCAGGCGTCGCGCGACTACCTCGCCCATCTGCTGCGGGCGTTTGACGGCTACCCGGTTGCCGTCGAACTGCGCCACAAAAGCTGGAGCGACGCCCTCGGCGACACCCTGTCGATGCTGAACGCCTTCGGCGCCGCGCTCGTGCAGATCGACGAACCGAAGTTTCGTTTTTCGATTCGGCAGAATTACCTGCCGAACGTCAGCAGCTTCTACTACATGCGCCTGCACGGCCGGAACGCGGCGGCGTGGTGGCGTCATGAAAAAAGCGAAGACCGCTACAACTATCTGTACTCGGCCGGCGAACTGAGCGAGTTCTCCGAGATCGCCACGGCGGCGAACGAACTCGTCAGGAAGTCGTACCTGTATACGAACAACCACTTCTCGTCGAAGTCGGTCGTCAACGCCGTCATGCTGAAGGCACAGGTCGGCCAGCCGATCGACGGCGAGTATCCGCCGGAGCTGATCGATCGCTACCCGGAGATCGCGAAGCTGGTTACTTCTTCGCGGCGGGCGAGGGTCCCTTTACGGACGCTCGTTTGATGATGTCGAGTTCTTTCAGCTGCTGGACGACGTCCATTCCGGAAACGACCTGACCGATCACGGCGTAATCGCCTTCGATTGCCGAGTACCGCGCCGGCCCGTTCAGACAGACGTAGAGTTGGCTGTCAGCGCTGGTCGGGCCACCGCGGCTGGCATACGCAAGTGCTACCGCCCCGAGCTTATGGGGACGCTTGGGACTGATCTCGGCGACACCGATCGTCCTTCCACTTCCGCCGCTGCCCCAGTTCGCCTTCTTGGTCATGTCGCGGGTCAGCGGGTCGCCGAACTGCACGACGAATCCCTCGACGACCCGGTGCACGCGCAGCCCGTTATAGAAGTTCCGGCGCACGAGCGCGAGGATGTGCTCGACCGACTTCGGGGCCTCAGTAGGGTAGAACTCGACCTCGAACGATCCCTTGGCCGTCTCGAACACAACGACGGGCAGCGCGGCTTTCGCGCCGCCGCGCCCGGCGGTCTGGGCACCCAGGCCGGCAACGGCCCCGAGCGCGGCGATCATCGCGATGCTGATAACCCGTCGCATGAAGCCTCCTTGATTCACACCAATATATCGCCGGATTTCCCCCGAACACCGATCCGGGGGCATTCCCCCGCAATCGCACACACTCCACAGCGGGGACCGATCGGGCGACACACGTTCTGCCCCCACGTCACGAGATACAGATTGATGTGCGGCCACCACCGCCGGGGCGCAGCTTGATATAACGCGTGTTCCGTCTCTTCCGGCGCGGTCGTCCGCACCCATCCAAGGCGGTTCGATATCCGGTGCACGTGGGTATCCACGCAGATGCTGCCGCGGCTCCGGAAGGCGAGAATCATCACCAGATTTGCCGTTTTCCGGCCAACGCCCGGCAGCGTCACGAGCTCATCCATCGTCTGCGGAACTCGTCCGCCAAACCTGGAGACGAGCATCTCGCCGCACGCCTTTACGTGCCGCGCCTTGTTCCGATAGAAGCTGACCGGATAGATCAGGCGCTCGATCTCCCTTACCGGCAGCGCCGCCACCGCCCGCGGCGTCCGGGCCCGCTTGAACAACCGTGTCGACGCGGCGTGGGTCGTGGCGTCCTGCGTGCGCGCGGAGAGCAGCGTCGCAATCAGAATCTGAAACGGCTCCTCGGCCTGTTCCGCGGAAATCTTCTCGACCGCAGGCCGATCGAGTCCGGTGATTGCGCGCCCCAGCGTGCGCATGATCCGATCGACGCGGCGCGGCGCGCCCGGGGGACGGCTGCCCGTCACGACACCGGCGTCAAGGCGGATTGCCCGGTCAGCACGGCAATGGCATTACGTACCGCGAGATCAGCCATCGCCGTTCTCGTCTCGGTCGTGGCGCTGCCCAGGTGCGGTGTGAGGACGACGTTCTCCAGAGTCAACAGATCGGGATGAACATTCGGCTCCTCTTCGTACACGTCGAGCGCAGCGCCGGAAATGATCCCGTTCTTCAACGCCCAGGCGAGCGCCGCTTCGTCGACGACCGGGCCGCGCGACGTGTTGATCAGGTAGGCAGAGCGCTTCATCCGCGCCAGCGCCGCCTGGTTGATCATGTGCCGCGTCTCGGGGGTGAGCGGACAATGGATGCTGACGATGTCCGACGTCGCCAGCAGCCGATCGACAGGGATCGCGCCGCTGCCGGGCACCGCCTGCACGTCCGAGTGGATCACGCGCAACCCGAACGGCACCGCCCGCGCGGCCACGGCTTGCCCAATCCGGCCGTAGCCGATGATGCCCAGCGTCTTGCCGCTCAGTTCGTTGCCGAGCATGAAGTCCAGCGCCCAGCCCTTCCAGCCGCCACGACGGATCAGACGATCGCCTTCGCTCACACGGCGGGTGATGTCCATGATGAGCGCCCAGGCGAGGTCGGCGGTTGCTTCGGTCAGCACTTCGGGGGTGTTGGTGACGACGATGCCGCGTGCAGTCGCCGCCGGGACGTCGATGTTGTTGTAGCCGACCGCCACGTTGGCGATCACCTTCAGCCGGGGCGCGGCATCCATCACGTCGGCCGTGAACATGTCCGTCAGCAGACACACCACGCCTGCCTTGTCGGCGAGGCGGGTCTTCAGCTGCTCAGGCGACAGCTGACTGCCGTCGTTGCGATCGACGTCGCATGCGGCCTCGAGCGTCGCCAGCGCGGAAGACGGAATTCTGCGAGTCAGAAGGACTTTGGGCTTGGACATGGTAGAGGCCGACCTTTAGGTCGGCCTTTCATCAATGGCCGTACGACTTGCAATAGCCACAGTGGTTGCACGGCACCGCAGGCTCGATCACGCACGCACCGCCAGTATCCGACCCCGCCGGCACCGGGAAGAGCGCATGGCTGGCGTGCTGACGCGCGATGCTGGCCGGCATCTGAGCCTGAAGTGGATTGATCTGCAGATTCGCCGCGTGTCGAGCTATCGCATCACGGACGATGGAGCGCAGTTCCTGCTCGTCCATCAACGGTTATCCGGCTGAAGCCGGATTCCACGATCATCGATATCCACGCGATCGACGATACCAATTATCGCCGCGTCCACCGGCGTACCCTTTCGGCCCACCGCCTCGGCAGCGGCCCGACCTTCGATCACGACGAGAACCTTTTCGTTCACTCCCGCCCCGACCGCATCGACCGCCAGCAGCACAACGCCGCGGGGTGCGTCGTCGAGCGTGAGCGGCTGGACGAGCAGAAGCTTTGCCCCCTCGAACTTCCGGTGCTTCTGTGTCGCCACGACCGTCCCGACGACGCGTGCGAGCGTCACGTTTCGACGTCCCAGTGGTCCACGATTCCAACGACTCCGGCATCCGCCGGCACTTCAGCCGGGTGGAACGGAAAGCTCGCTTCCTTTCCGCGGACGAAGAACACTGTCTCGCCCACCCCTGCACCCACGGCATCCACGGCGACGAGCGTTCGCCCGGCGGGCTTCCCATCGGCGCCAATCGGCTGCAGGATCAGCAGCGTCCGGCCCTGCAGGTTGTCGTCCTTCCGTGTGACGACCACATCGCCAATCACCGTTGCCAGCTGCATCAGTCGCCCGCCGATACGTCGACGGCGTCGACGATGCCGACGATCGCGGCGTCCACCGGGCAGTCTTTCATTCCGGCCGCCATCCGCGCAGAGCTTCCGCTGACGATCAGCACGGTCTCGCCGACCCCCGCATCAACGGTATCGACGGCGACGAGGTAGGCGCCTTCAGCTTTTCCGTGGGGGTCCATCGGCCGTGCGACCAGCAGTTTGGTGCTGACCAGCCGCGGGTCTTTCCGCGTCGCCACGACGGTACCGACGACACGCGCGAGAATCATCCTGCGGGACTACCTGAGGATCCGGTTGGGGAAATTATGCCTTGGCGCCCGCGTTTGCCTTTCCGATCGGCAGCGCGTCTTCGAGGTTCGCATGAGGACGCGGGATGACATGGACGGACACCAGCTCGCCGACACGCCGCGCGGCAGCCGCGCCCGCATCGGTCGCCGCTTTCACGGCGGCCACGTCGCCGCGCACGATCGCGGTCACGTATCCGGCGCCAATCTTCTCCCAGCCGACGAGCGTGACCTTTGCCGCCTTGACCATGGCGTCGGCCGCCTCGATCATGGCGACCAGGCCCTTCGTCTCGATCATCCCGAGCGCCTCACCCATACGTGTCCTCGTGCTCCCGACCCCATGCCGGTTGTTTTCGCTATTTCAGTTGTTTTATCGCGTCGGCTATCAGGGCCGTAAGTTCGCCGTATGTTAGCCGAATTTCACCGTCTCTGCCCGCCTGCCTGTCGACCATCGCGCGAAGCGCGGAGGGCAGCGGTGGGCTGACGTCCGGAACCAGGCGCTCGGTCGCCGATTCGGGCGCCTCGAGCACCTGACAAAGAAACTGGTCGACATCCTGCGGCGCGCTGGGATCGGTACAGAGCGGCGCGGGCGCGGCGATTCCGTAGTACCCGCGCAGACTTTGAAGCCGTTCGACCTCTTCGCGCGAGATCAGGTTCTCGCGGCCGAGGAGGCGGGCCACCAGACTGATCTTCGCGAAGTGCTCGATCGTCTCCATCTTGTAGTACGCCGCCATCACCGACGGCCCGCACGTCACGGCACCATGGTTCGCCAGGAGCATCCCGTCATGAGCTTTGATGTACTTTCGAACCGCTTCCGGCAGCTCCGCGGTCGAGGGGGTTCCGTACTCCGCAATGGGAATGCTGCCGAGGGTCGTGATGACTTCGGCCAGTACCGCACGTGTGAGCGGGATGCCCGCAACGGCAAATCCGGTGGCGATGGGCGGGTGTGCGTGGACCACGCCGTTGACGTCCGGCCGGTTGCGATAGATCTCGAGGTGCATCGGCAGCTCCGACGAAGCGTCGCGGTCGCCGCTGACCTTGTTGCCGTCGTAGTCGACGACGACCATCATGTCGGGAGTCATGAACCCCTTCGACACGCTCTTCGGCGTCGTCATCAACCGCTTGTCGTCGAGGCGGGCGCTGATATTGCCGTCGTTCGACGCGACGTAGCCGCGGCTGTACATACGGCGTCCGGCTTCAACGATGTCGGCCCTGATCTGCTCCTCGAGTCGCGTGCTCATATCGCATGGGTCCGCCTGAAGGCGGACACTACAGTCATGCCGCGCGGTATTTGGACCGGCATTCTTCAGAACAGAAGTAATGCGTCGTGCGTCCGGTGGTCAGAGACAACGCCGGATTCTGCGCGACGTAGGTTCCACACACCGGGTCGCGAACCAGCTTGACCGGCGGAACGCGCGTCTCCCGCCGCCCTCCAGCCGCATCCAGAATGCCATCCACCACACGCCAGAACGCCCGCGCGATGAGCAGCACGAGGATGGCGATGAGGAGAACCTTGATCACTGATTCGTCGTGCCTTGGTTGGCGTGGGCCGCAGCCACCCCCTCGAGTGCGCTTCGGGCCCGCTGGCCCTCTGGCGAATCGGGCGCAATCTCAACAACCTTCTTCCACTCTTCGGCGGCCGCCGCCAGATTCTCTTTGCCGAAGGCGAGGACGATCCCCTTGTTCAAAAGCGTTTTGGTATGTCTCGGGTCGATCTTCAGTGAACGCTCGAACTGCGCCAGGGCATCATCCGGACGGTTCGCGTAGAAGTAGCTGACTCCCAGATCGGTGCTGACGTCGACGTCGTTTGGATTGAGCTGCAGCGAACGTTCGTAGGCATCGATCGCGTTGGTCCACTGCTCGGCGTCGAAATAGGTATTCCCGAGCTGCGCGTGATTGCCCGCGTTCTGCGGATCCTGTTGAATGGCCGCCTGCAGTGCCTTGACGCGCGTTTCATCGAGAGCGGCCGGAGGCCGCTGTCCCGCTGCGGCCGGGGCGGCGGCGGGAGCTTGCGCGGGCGTATTCCGGTCCGGACGGGCTGCGTCCTGCGTCGCCAGCACCCATCCGAGAATGATGCCAAAGCACATGCCGGCAACGGCAAACGCCACTGATTCTGCTTTCATGAAGCCGAACCGATCTTAGTTCACCCACGGGCGCGCCTGGCAAGGCACGCTCCACGGGATAGGCCGATGACAGGTCACGGCTGGCGGAGGACGCTCAAATACTCGCGCACGCTGCGATCGAGGCCGACGAACAGGGCGTGGCTGATCAAGGCGTGGCCGATGGACACCTCCTCGAGATGCGGAAGCGTCCGGAAGAGGACCAGGTTCTCCAGGTCGAGATCGTGTCCGGCGTTGATGCCCAGGCCCAGCGAATGCGCGAGCTCAGCAGCCGCCGCATACGTCGCGAATGATTGGCGAGCCTGGTCTGCGCCCCATTCGAACGCGCGCGCGAACGGCTCCGTGTACAGCTCCACCCGGTCGGCGCCGACGTCAGCGGCCCACCGCACGGGCGCGTCAGCGGGGTCGACGAACAGGCTCACGCGAATGCCGTCGCGCCGCAAATCACCGACGATGCCGGAGATTGCCGCGCGCGGAGTGTCCGCCGCCCAGCCAGCCTGACTCGTGATTTCGCCGGGCCGAACCGGCACGAGCGTGCATTGTGTCGGGCGGACCTCGTGCACGAGCGCGAGGAGGTCCGGACGCGGGTCGCCTTCGATATTGAATTCGGTCCGGCCGCCACCCGTACGAAGGAGGGCCGACACATCCCGGACATCGCGCCCGGTGATGTGGCGCTCATCGGCGCGGGGGTGAACCGTGACCCCGGGCGCACCGGCGTCGATACAGACCCGGGCGGCGTCAATCACCGACGGCACACGTCCGCCACGCGAGTTGCGTACCGTCGCGACCTTGTTGACGTTGACGGAGAGCTTGATCATGAAATGCAAAATGCAAAATTCAACATGCAAACCTCAAAATGCAAACCTCACGTGGGCGCACGATGCTCTTTTGCATCTTGCATCTTGCATCCTGCATTTTGAATATTGCATTTTGCATTTCGAATTACACCGCCACTCCAACGTGCTCGCGGACCGCATCGATGATCTCCTGACCGAGCCGGCGGATCTCGGACTCGTCCCGGCCTTCCAGCATCACCCGCAGCAGCGGCTCGGTGCCCGAATACCGCACGAGCAGCCGCCCCTGTCCTGCAAGATGCTGTTCGACGCGCGCCATGACGCCGGCGACTTCCGGAATCGTCTTGAGGTCCACCTTCTGCTGAACGCGCAGGTTCATGAGCACCTGCGGATACGTCGTCAGATCCGACGCCAGGTCGGCGAGGGAACGTCCCGACGTCGCCATCGTCCGAAGGACGTTGAGCGAGGTGGCCAGTCCGTCGCCGGTAGACAGGTAATCGGAAAAGATCACGTGGCCGGACTGTTCGCCGCCCAGCACCAGCCCTCGGCGCAGCATCTCCTCCATCACGTACTTGTCGCCAACCTGGCAGCGGACCAGACCGATACCGGCGTCGCGAAGAGCGATCTCCAAACCGATGTTGCTCATCACGGTCGCGACAATTGCGTCGCCCTTCAGGCGGCCTTCCGCCTTCAACTGCTTCGCGCACATCAACATCATGGCGTCGCCGTCCACGATGCGACCACGCGTGTCCACGAGAATCGCCCGGTCGCCGTCGCCGTCGTACGCAATCCCGAGGTCGTATTGTCCGGCGACCACGGTCCGCGCGAGACCTTCAGGCGACGTTGATCCGCAGCGCAGGTTGATGTTGCGGCCATCCGGCGCACATCCAATGCAGCGGGCCTCGACACCCAGCTCCTCGAACACTCGCGGCGCGACGGTCGTGGTGGCGCCGTTCGCGCAATCGATGACCACCCGCAGATGCCTGCGGCGAAGAGCCGGCGGCAGAATCTCGAGCAGATGGTCGACGTATGCGGACCGATAGTCGATTTCTTCAACCGCGCCCGCGTCGCCGGCCGGAACGGCCCACGAATCATCGGCGACGATCGCTTCGACGCGCTGCTCCAGAGCCTCGGTGAATTTCTCGCCGGCTCCCGAGAAGACTTTGATGCCGTTGTCTTCGAAGGGGTTATGCGAGGCTGAAATCACCACGCCGGCGGTGTAGGCCATCCGCGGGGTCAGATAGGCGATCGCAGGCGTGGGGAGCACACCGGCGCTGGTCAGGATCCCGTGCTGGGAACCGATCCCGAACGCAAGCTCGCGCTCGATCCAGCCGCCCGACTCGCGGGTGTCGCGGCCCGCCAGAAACCGGACCGTCCTTTCGCCCTCGCGGAGTGCGCGTGCCAGCGCTGCACCGAGCCGCCGCACCGTTGCGGGATCGAGCGGGTAGTCACCGGCCTTCCCGCGTACGCCGTCTGTTCCGAACAACCGCCCCATGAATCTCCTATTGGATTCGTACCCTGACTTCAGCCGGCTCGATTCGCGTCCATCCAACGCGCGGTGGAATCACGATTCGAACGGGCAACTCGTAGAGGCCGGGCTTCAGCCCGGCAACGTCAACCGAAGCATCGAATGACTGCGCATCCGCCCCCTTCGCATCGCGCGGCCCGCGCACGTGGATCGTCACTGCTGCCGGCGATACCGTCGTCCGGCCGGTCGCATTCAACACCTTGACGGCCACTCCGTTCACCGCCCACTGCAGCTGCGCCGGCTTCACCGTCACGGTGACACGAACGGGGCTCGCGCTCTTCAACCGAACGGTCGGATCCGAGACGCCTACGCTGACCATTTCCACCACCGTTGCCGAAGCTCCCTCGACCGACACCGGTTCCGTGATGGCCGAGGTCATTGCGGCCACCGCGCTTTGAGGGCCGACGACGTCGACCGTTGCCGGCTCGGCGGCACGCGTGGCGATCTCGAATCCCGGGGCCGGATCTCCTTCGACTTCGGGAACCACCGGGAGCGACTTCGTGGCCGACGGCTCGAACGTCATGTACAGGCTCGCCGGAGCCACCTGCAGCACCTCCACGCCGAATGGTGCGCGCACGTCATCGTTGGTGACGTGAAACAACCGCTGTCCCGGGCGGGCGCCCTGCAAGTCGACGACGGCCACCACCTCTCCGGCGGCGATCCGGCTCAGCCGGCCGGACGAGCCGCGGACGCGCACGTCGACGACGTTGGGAGGCTCGCCGACCGGTTCGAGGTGCTGCGGCATGTTCGTGAACTCGAGCGGGATCCGGAACGGGCGCTCCACGATCTGCTCGCCTGACACAGCCAGCCAGAGCAGCGCCGCGAGCGCTATCGACATCAGCTTGAGCCCGGTATGCCGTAGTCCAACAACAGCCATTACGCCAGAGCGTCCCGCGGAGTCGTCCGCCTGAGCCGGCCGCGCCGGCCGCCAAGCAGCGCGCGGAGGCGAATCCGCAGCGCGTCGGCGGTCAGGCCACGCTCGAGATCCCCCGCAATCGCGAGAGAAATGATCCCGGTCTCCTCCGAAACGACGATCGCCACAGCGTCATTTTCTTCGGTCAGGCCGATGGCGGCGCGATGACGGGTCCCCAGCTCCCGGCTGACACGCGGATTGACCGACAGCGGCAGAAAGCATGCGGCGGCGGCCACGCGATCGCCCTGAACGATGGTCGCGCCATCGTGGAGGGGCGAGCCCGGCTGGAAGATCGTTGCCATCAAATCGTAGGTCACGGTGGCATCCAGTGGAATGCCGCCTTCAATGTAGTTGCGCAGGCCGATCTGTCGTTCGACGACGATGATCGCGCCGATGCGCCGCGCGGAGAGCGTCGTCGCGGCGGTGACCAGCTCCTCGAGCGTTTCGTCGGTGCTGGTCGCGCGCTCGAAATACCGAAAAAACGGCGCCCGTCCGAAGTGCGCGAGCGCGCGGCGAATATCCGACTGAAACAGCACGATGATGGCGACGACCACGTACGCAGCGAGATTGCGGATCAGCCAGTTCACCGTTTCGAGCTGCAGCCACTCGGAGAAAAAGAACAGGCCGATGAGGAAGCCGCCGCTGAGCGCCATCTGCACGGCGCGCGTGCCGCGGATGAGGAGCAGCAGCTCGTAGATCAGGAACGAGACGAGCGCGATGTCGAGCGCGTCGCGCCAGGACAGCGCCGGCCGGCTGAGGAGTTCGGCGAGCGAATCCACTAGCGGCAGATCCTCGTCAGGGTGGGCTCCACTCCGATCAGTCGCGATGATACTTCCGAATTTCGTCGCTGACCCGCGCCACCTGCGCCATCTCACGGACAGCGTGCACGCGAACGACATGGGCACCGGCGAGGATGGCCGCCGTCACCGCCGCCGCGGTCGCCCACTCACGCCCCGCCGCGGGAATGTCGGCGCCGAGCGGCCTGTTCAGGAATCGCTTCCGCGACGGGCCAACCAGCAGCGGCCGCCCAAGCTCGCTGAACTCGCCGAGCCGCGCCAGCACTTCGTAGGTGTGAACGGCTTCCTTGGCAAAGCCCAACCCGGGGTCGATGATGATGCGCTCCGGTGCGACGCCGGCGCCGGTTGCGAAGGCCACGCTCTCGCGAAGCTCGTCGAGCACCTCGTCGACGACCTCGTTGTAGACGGCTTCCTTGTACATCTCGCGCGACCGCCCGCGTGTGTGCATCAGGACGACCGCCGCGCGACGCCGCGCGACGACCGTCGCAAGATCAGGGGCGTAGCGCAGGCCGCTGATATCGTTCACCAGCGTTGCTCCCGCGCCAAGCGCCGCGTCGGCGACTGCCGGCTTGTAGGTATCGATCGAGATGGGGACCGTCACGCGCGCGGCGAGCCCTTCAATCACCGGCAGCACGCGCCGCAGTTCGTCCTTTTCGCCGACCGCATCGGCGCCGGGGCGGGTGGATTCGCCGCCCACATCCAGCACGTCTGCGCCGTCGGCCACCATCTGGACGCCCGCGTCGACGGCGCGTTGAGGGTCGACGAACTGACCGCCGTCGGAGAATGAATCGGGCGTCACGTTGATGATGCCCATGATGAGCGTACGCTCGCCGAGCGCAAGCGTCCGGCCGTCAGCGAGCGGCACCGAGAAACGACGGCGGGGATGCACGAACCAACTATAGGTTCAGAGGGTGCAGAGGGTGCAGAGGGTGCAGTAGGTTCAAAGGCTCAGAGGATCCACAGAGTCCAGCGTTCTGAACCCATTGAACCCATTGAACCTCCTGAACCCACTGAACCTATTCCTGAGTCACAGGCCGTGGCGGCGGGGCGAGCGGCGGCACGATCGACGTGCTCGGGCGCTCCTTGGCCGGCTTGGCCTCGCGCGGCGGCGGCACGGCTGCCGGTCCGGCCGCCGGATCGTCGAGCGGCAGCCCGGCACAGATGCGCTTGACCTGCTCCGCGTCGAGCGTCTCGCGCGTCAGCAGCGCCTCCGCCATGTCGAGCAGGCTCTGCTTGTGCTCGGTCAGCAGCGACTCTGCGCGCGAATAGTTATCGGTCACGAAGCGCTTGACCTCCTGGTCGATCCGGAGCGCCGTGTCCTCGCTGTAGTCCTGATGCTGGGAGATCTCGCGGCCCAGGAAAATCTGCTCCTCCTTCTTGCCGAAGGTGAGCGGGCCCATGGCGTGGCTCATGCCCCACTCGCAGACCATGCGCCGGGCCAGATCGGTGGCGCGCTCGAGGTCGT
>JAICQE010000095.1 GCA_025938035.1 Vicinamibacteria bacterium | reverse complement strand
TCGTTCGAATCGTTCGGGTCGTTCAGGGCGGGTCCTTCGGGGCCCGCCCTTTTTCATGTGCCGCAGGTTCGAACGAGTCGACGTCTTCGCTCCCCGGCGCCTCTTCATGGTTCGCCGTCCCGTGGTACGTGGAGGGGGGACGGTCGAACGAGTTGAACGCCTCGAACGATTCGAACGAACCGAACGATCCGAACGACCCGAACGACCCGAACGATCCGAA
Source organism: Vicinamibacteria bacterium (assembly GCA_025938035.1). The sequence goes on along the minus strand of JAICQE010000095.1, from coordinate 16,558 downwards.
CGACCCGAACGACCCGAACGACCCGAACGACCCGAACGGCTACGAGGGCTCGGCGGCCTTGGCGAAACGGGAGAGGCGTTTCAGCGCGTCGACCTTGTCCGAGCGGTCGACGGTCGCGCGTGCCATTGCCGCGTGGAGTGTGTCGATCGTCCGATCGTAGGTCGCGCGATCGACGGGAAACGGGATCCCGTCCTTGCCGCCATGTGCGAACGCAAAGCGCGCGGGATCGCGCGTGCTGGCCGGCGTCCCGTAAATCACCTCCGACACCAGCGCCAGCGCTCGGAGCGTCCGTGCGCCGACGCCCTCGAGTCCCAGCAGCGTTTCGAAATCCTCCGGCGCCCGCTCGTAGGTCGAGAGCAGCGTCGTGTGCAGCCGGCGCGGGTCCACGTCCTGGAGCAGCAGTTGATGACGGGACGGCATCGTCAGCGTCGGAGCAGGGTCAAGCGGAAGACGTGGGGCGAGGTCCGCGCCACGATCAACGGCGTGTCGAACGACCTCCATCACCGCCTGGGGATCCTGCGTCAGTGCGACCGTCCGATCACGGAGCGGCTGGTGTTCGGCAGAAACCAGGTTCAACGTGTCGCCGCGCGTGTCGGAGCAGATGGCCTCGTGCGGTTCGTTCACGAAGCTCGTCAGCGACGCCGAGAGCCAGTGGTACCGTCGCGCCACGCGCGTGCGGTCGCTCATTCCCTGCTGCACGACGCACCAGTCGCGGTTCGCCGTGAAGAAGAACGCGTGGTGATACAGCTGATAGCCATCCTGCACCGCCGCGCTGTCTACCTTGGCCGCCGTCCGGCTGGCGTACACGAGTGGTAGCGCGTCGATCGACAGCCGGTCACAGCGTTCCGTGATCTCCGCCGGGGTCTTCCGCGATGTGGCGCCTTTGCCGCCCTGCGCGAAGACGCCGAGCTCGTGCTCGATCCCCTTCAGCCCCTCCTTGAGCGCACCGGTCACGGTGGTCGTCACGCCGCTCGAATGCCAGTCGAACCCGAGGACGCAGCCGAAGGCCTGAAACCAGAACGGGTCGGACAGCCGGCGCAGCAGTTCCGACGGCCCCTGATCGGCGACGACGTGGATGGCCACTTCCCGGGCGAGCCGTGTCATGCGCGAAAACAGCCATGCCGGCGCGCGGCCTGGGTGGAGCGGGAGGTGTGCGAACCCGGTATGACGTGACATGGGTTACACGAAGGTCACGAAGAATTTGGATCTCAGGTATACGGCAACGTGGATCGCGACCCCCGGCCGCCTTCCGTGCCCTTCGGAACTCCTTCGTGCCTTCGTGCCCCAGTGTAGACTAGTGGGTCTGCGCGACGCGGTCCGGACGTTGCATTCGCGTAACGCCGCCTCGCATCCGGCAGCGACAAGACTCTCCATGGGAATTCTCGAAAAGCTTCGTCCCCAGCCACGATGGAAGCACGCCGATCCCGCCGTCCGCGCGGCCGCGGTCTACGAGCTCGGTCCGGAGGACGCCGAAGCGCTGCGCGCCCTGGCGCGTGAGGATGCCGACGCCCGCGTGCGCCGGGCCGCGGTCAATCGGATCGACGAGCTGCCGCTGCTGGCGGACCTGGCGCGTACCGACCCGGACGAGGACGTTCGAGCGGATGCCGTCCGCGGCCTTGCGGGACTGGCTGCCGAGGCGGACGAGGCGTCACGCGCGGTCGATGCGGTGCGTCACCTGCTGTCGCTCGGCCGGACGCGGGAAATCGTTGTCGCGGCCCGCGAAAATCGCGACCCGGCGATTCGCGCCGCCATCATCGATTTGATAGACGAAGGCAAGGCGCTCGGTTCGATCAGCCGGCATGCCGCTGATGCGCAGACGCGGCTCCGCGCGCTGGCGCGCGTCTCGGATCCCGCGGAGCTCCTGAACGTGGCGTTGAAGTCGGAACACACCGACACCGCCGTGGCCGCTCTGGAACGGATCGAGACAGTGGACGCGCTGTCGGCGGTGGCCAGGGGTGCCCGGAACAAGGTGGCCGGCCGGCGCGCCAAGACCAAGGTGCGTCAGCTCGAAGAGGCGGCGCAGCCGCACGCGGCGCCTGAGGTGCGCATGTCGGCCGAAGATGCACAGCGAGCGCGGCAGCTGCTGCATCGCGCCGAATCGGTCGTGGCAATCGCCGATCCGGACGAGGCGGCGCGGGCGCTCGCCGACGTTCGCCTCGAATGGGCGGAGCTGGGTGCCGACGTCGACATCGAAACCGCGCTGGCGCAGCAGTTCGAGAGCGCGAGCGAGGCCGCGCGCGAAGCGATCGCCGAGCGGCAGCAGGAGCGCGCCGCGGACGAGGAGCGCGCCCGCGCGATCGCTCAGGAGCAGGCCGATCGCCTCGCCATCGTCCGCGAGATCGAGGAGCTGGACGGCGAGGGAGCGGCGGATCGGATCGCCGAGCTGCGCGTGCAGTGGGACGCGCTGCCGCCGATGCCGTCGGAATACGCCGCCTCGCTGAACCGCCGGTTCCAGGACGCGTCGCGTTCGTTCGAAGACCGCGAGCGCCGCCGGCTGCTGGCGGCAGCCGCGGCGGGCCGGCTCGAGACGCTGGCGACCGAGCTGGAGCAACTCGTCGCGTCGGGACAATCCGCTGAAGAGATCATCGCGCGCTGGCGCGGCCTGCGGCGCGATGCCGACGTGCTGCGCGAGCATGCGGCGGCGAACCCGACGGCGGCGGAGCGCCTCGAGCGCGCCGTCACCGCGCTCGAGGAGAAAGAGCACGAGCACCAGCACGTCCGCGACAAACAGGAGCAGGACAACCTCCGCCGGCTGCAGCAGCTGTGCCGGCAGCTGGAGACGCTGGCGGCAGCGGAGCAGATCACGCTGAAGGCCGGGGACCGTGCCTTGCGCGACATCCGGACCGCGCTCGAACAGCGCGTCGCCCTGCCGTCGAAAAAGGATCGGCAGGAGCTGCACGCGCGGCTGGAGCACGCGCGGGCGATGATCGCGCCGCGCGTCCAGGAACTGCGCGATGCCGACGAGTGGCAGCGCTGGGCCAATCTCCAGGTGCAGGAAGAGCTCTGCCGCGAGATGGAGACGCTCAAGACCGAGGAGAATCCGGACACCGCCAGCCGGCGCATGCGCGAGCTGCAGGGGCGCTGGAAGGAAGTCGCGCTGGCGCCGCGGACGCAGGGCGAGGCGATGTGGCGGCGCTTCAAGGCCGCGCAGGACGAGATCTTCAATCGCACGGCCGCGCATTTCGCCGCGCAGAACGCCGAGCGCTCGGCCAATCTGGTCAAGAAGCAGGCGCTGGTGGAACGAGCCGAGGCGCTGGCTCCCTCGAGCGACTGGGTCAAGACGGCGGCGCAGATGCAGGCGCTTCAGGCCGAGTGGAAGACCATCGGCCCGGTCAGCCGCGGCCAGGAAAAGGCGATCTGGGAGCGGTTCCGTTCCGCCTGCGATCGCTTCTTCACCCGCCGGCAGGAGGATCTGAAACGGCGCAAGGACGAATGGGCGTCGAACCTGGCGCGCAAGGAAGCTTTGTGCGCGCAGGCGGAGGCGCTGGCCGAATCGACCGACTGGAACGCGGCCGCCGCCACGCTCAAGAAGCTGCAGGCGGAATGGAAGACGATCGGCCCCGTTCGCAAGGCGAAGTCCGAGGTCGTCTGGCAGCGCTTCCGCGAGGCGTGCGATCGCTTCTTCGAGCGCTACAAGCACCGCGATTCGCTGGAGCTCCAGGAGAAGGCGAAAGCGCGCGACGAGGTGATTCGCGAGCTCGAAGGGCTGCTGCCGTACGAAGGCGGGCCCACGGAGCCGCCGGAGCATCTCTACAAGACGATTCAGGACGCGCGCGTCCGCTGGCAGCAGGCGCCGGAGCTGCCGCGCGGCCTGCAGCAGGACCTGGCGGCCCGCTATCACCAGACGCTCGGCCGCGTCGTTGCCGCGTGGCCGTCCGCGTTCACCGGCACGGATCTCGATCCCGACATGACGCGCAAACGGATGGAGAAGCTCGCCGCGCGGGTCGAGGAGCTGATTCCGGACTCCGCACGATTACAGGCGCAGTTGTCGCCGGCCGAACTGCTCGCGCAGCGGTGGCGCGAGCGCCTCGCCACCAACACCATGACCGGCGGCAAGAGCGCCGACACTGACGAATCGCGTTGGCGCGCCGCCGAACAGGAAGTCCGCAACGCCCAGGCCCAATGGACGCGGTTCGGCCCACTGCCGGCTGAAGTCGCCGCGCCGCTGAACGAGCGGTTCCAGCGCGCCTGCCGCAGGTTCTACGACAGCCGGCCCCGGATGGCGAAGGCCTAAAGGGCGAACCCGTGGCGAGGACCTTGTGAGGTCCGCGCGGCGAGCCCGACAAGGCTCGCCCCACAGGCGCGACGCCGCGCGCTAATCCGCGCCGTCCGCTAACGCGGCGGCGATCGTTTTCTTCCCTAACTGCGCGAGCGAATTGCCGTCGTGGCCAAGCGCAACGACGGCCACGCCGATCGCCAGCGCCCAGCCGCGGGCGCGTTTCCACACCTGTTCGTCCAGCTCGTTCGACCGGTTGCGGCCCGCCGCCTCGAACAGCGCCCCACGATGGTCCGGTGGCAGCAGCATCCACATTACTGAAAGGTCGGTCGCCGGGTCGCCGCACGTGACGTCGCCGAAGTCGATGACCGCCGATAACGCGCCGTCGTGGATCAGCAGATTGCCCGGATGCAGATCGCCGTGGATCCACACCGGCGGCCCGGGCCACCGCGGCGTCACGACCAGGCGATCCCACAGGGCCAGAATCCGTTCGCGGTTGACGGTATCGTGCAGCTGATCGAGGTGTTCGTGCAGCCGCTTCGTTCGAGCGTCGAGCGGGAGGCTTCGCCATGGATTGTGCGGCGCGTCAGCCGGCGCCGGCTGGTGCAGGGCTCGAAGAAAGCCTCCGAGCGCAATCGCAACCGCGCGCGGATCGAAGGGGGGCGCCGCAAAGGCCGCCATTCCCGGAAACCAGCGCACAATCGACCACGCCCACGGGAATCCTGACCCCGGACGGCCGAGGCGGACCGGCGTCGGCACCGGAAGCGGCAGCCGGCGCGCCAGCTCCGGGAGCCAGCGCTGCTCGTTCTCCATGAGCGGAGCCGTAGCGGATCGTCTGGGCAGGCGGATCGCAAGCTCGTCGCCGAGCCGGAAGACCGCGTTGTCCCACCCGTCGCCGACCAGGGTCAGCGGCAGATGGGAGAGATCGGGATGCTGTTCGAGCAGGAGACGCCGGACCAGGTCGGCGTCGATGGTGAGTTCCGCCGTGGGGCGAGCCTTGTCAGGCTCGCCTCGCGGACCTGACAAGGTCCGCGCCACGCTCACTCAGCCCTCGAGATACGTGTACCCGTGCAGCCCGTCCTCGTAGAACCGCAGCAGCTGCCCCGCGCCCTCGTAGCCGATGCGCCCGTCGCGGACGGCCGTCTCCACGTCCGTGCGGAGCTTGCCGAGCAGCATCTCCGCGTCGAACTCGACGTAGTCCAACACCTCGCGCACGGTATCGCCCTTGATCAGCGTGTCGAGGCGGCCGCCGTTCTCGTCCAGGCTGACGTGGACGGCGTGCGTGTCGCCGAACAGGTTGTGGAGGTCGCCGAGGATCTCCTGATAGGCGCCGACCAGGAACACACCGAGGTAATAGCCATCCTCGCCGACGGCGTGCAGCGGCAGTGTCTTCTTGACGTCGCGGCGATCGACGAATCGATCCAACTTGCCGTCCGAGTCGCAGGTGATGTCGCCGAGAACCGCGTGCACGGACGGCTTCTCGTTGAGCCGGTGGATCGGCATCACGGGGAACAGCTGTTTGATGGCCCAGCTGTCGGGAATCGACTGAAAGAGGGAGAAATTACAGAAATAGGTGTCCGACAGCTGTTCGTCGAGCGTCTGCAGATCCTCGGGCACCTCGTCCAGCGTCGACACGATGCGCCGAAGTTTCAGGAGAATCGCCCAGAACAGGTTCTCGGCCAAGCTGCGCTGTTCGAGCGGCAGGTAGCCAGTGTTGAACAGGCTGAGCGACATGTCCATCGCCTGCTGGGCATCGTGGAAGGCTTCCAGTGCGTTCCGTGACGTGACGTTGTTGTATGTTTCAATCAGATCCGCCAGCGGCTGCTCCCACTCCGGATTGGCCGCGGTCGGCACCTTGTCTTCGCCGAAGCCCGACACGCCGAGCACGTTGAACACGAGCACGCTGTGGTAGGCCACGACGGCGCGGCCGCTCTCCGACACGATGTTCGGGTGCGGCACGTTGGCCTCGTCGCAGACCGTCTGGACGTGATAGATCACGTCGTTCGCGTACTCCTGGAGCGTGTAATTCATGCTCGACTCGAAGTTGGTCTGCGAGCCGTCGTAGTCCACGCCCAGTCCGCCGCCGACGTCCAGATACTGCAATCCGGCGCCGAGCTTTGCCAGCTCGGTGTAGACCCTGGCCGCCTCGTTCAGCGCGCCCTTGACGATGCGGATGTTGGTGATCTGGCTGCCAAGATGGAAGTGGAGAAGCTTCAGGCAGTCCTGCATGCCGCGGCTCTTCAGCTCCTCGAGCCCGCGCATGATTTCGGTGACCGTCAGCCCGAACTTGGATCGGTAGCCGCCTGACGACTGCCAGCGGCCGCTGCCGCGCGATGCCAGCTTCACGCGCATCCCGATCTGCGGCCGGACGCCGACCTTTTCGGCTGCCTCGAGAATCAGCCCCAGCTCCGTGTACTTCTCGATCACCGGGATGATGTTGCGGCCGATCTTCTGCGCCAGCATCGCCATCTCGATGTACTCGGCGTCCTTGAACCCGTTGCAGATGATCGGGGTGGCGTTGTCCGCCAGGGCGACAACCGCCAGGAGCTCGGGCTTCGAGCCGGCTTCGAGGCCGAAATGATACGGCTTGCCGAAATTGAGCACCTCTTCGACCACCTGCCGCTGCTGGTTGACTTTGATTGGGTACACGCAGTGGTAGCGGCCCTGATAGCCGTTCTGGGTGATGGCGGACTGGAAGGCGCCGTAGATCTCGCCGAGGCGGTGCTTGAGGATGTCGGTGAACCGGACGAGGACAGGGAGGCCGATGCCGCGGAGCTGCAGCCGGTCCACGAGCTGCTTCAGATCGATGGCGCGCTGCGGGTCCTTGGTCGGGTGGACCTCCAGGTGGCCGGACGTGTTCACCGAGAAGTAGCCGTTCCCCCATCGCGAGACCTCGTACAGCTCGCTCGCGTCGTGCACGCTCCACGCACGCGTCGGTGAAGTCGCGGCCGTGGTCGCCGGCGCAGCGGCGCGCCCGTTCGTCGCGGTACTCATGCTGATTGATGATACGGATTTTCTTGCCCTGACGCGTAATTTTCTTCCGCCTGACGGCCGACGCGTACGTCGCCGACGGAGGAAGCGTCTGTCGTGATCAACAATGGAGGGTCGTGACGGCCGCCCGGATTCCCGCCATCAAAGTACTCCTGCTGCCGAAGGACACCAACGCGCACGGCACCATCTTCGGCGGCGTGATCCTGTCGCATATCGACCTGGCGTCGGCGATCGAGGCGCGGACGATCGCCGCTCACCGCTACGTGACCAGGGCGATGCGCGAGGTGGAGTTTCACGAGCCGGTCTTCGTTGGCGATATCGTCTGTTTCTACACGGAGCTCGTGCGGGTGGGACAGACCTCGGTGACCATCCGGGTGATCGTCGAGGCCGAACGGTGGGGTGTGCCGCCGACGCAGATGGGGATGACAGGCCACGGCGAAGTGGTCAAGGTGACCGAGGCGGAGGTGGTGCTGGTGGCGGTGAACGATCAGGGCCGCCCGATCCCGATCAAGCCCGAACCGCTCGACCGCGACGCCACCACCACCCACCAACCACCAACCACCAACCGTCCATGAACTGGGTCAGCACACGCGGGGCATCACCGCCGGTTCCGTTCATCGACGCGCTCTTTGCCGGCACGGCTCCCGACGGCGGTCTCTACATGCCGGAACGGCTGGATCCGCTGCCGCCCGGCACCATCGAATCGCTGCGCGGCGCCGGCATCGTCGAGATCGGCACGCGGATTGGCGCGCACCTGCTGCGCGACGAGATTACGCCGGAGGCTCTTCGTCCGCTGGTGTCGGCGGCGCTGGACTTTCCAATCCCGCTGGTCCGCGTCACCGACCGCATCTGGGCGCTCGAGCTCTTTCACGGTCCGACGATGGCGTTCAAGGACGTCGGCGCGCGCGTTCAGGCCCGGCTGCTGCACCACTTTACGGACGGAACGCCGCTGACCATTCTGGTCGCCACCTCGGGCGACACCGGCAGCGCCGTCGCGCAGGCGTTTCACCGTGTGCCGGACACCCGCGTGTTGGTCCTGTATCCGGAGGGGCAGGTCAGCGACGTCCAGGAAGCGCAGATGGCGTCGCTCGGCGACAACGTCACCGCGCTGGCCATGCGCGGGACGTTCGACGACTGCCAGCGGCTGGTGAAGCAGGCGTTCGCCGATGATGACCTCCGGACGCACGTCTGGCTGACGCCGGCCAACTCAATCAATCTCGGCCGGCTGCTGCCGCAGGTCTTCTACTATTTCGTCCTCGCCCGCCTCGGACACGGCGGTCCGGTGGTTGCGGTGCCCAGCGGGAATTTTGGAAACCTGACCGCCGGGCTGATCGCGAAACGAATCGGGCTTCCGGTTCGTAAGTTCGTTGCGGCGACCAATGTCAACGACACCGTCCCCCGGTATCTCCGGACAGGCGAATATGAGCCGCAGGCGTCGCGCCGCACGGTCGCGAACGCGATGGACGTCGGCGCACCGAGCAACTGGGAACGGATCCACGCGCTCTACGGCGGAGACATCAAGGCGATCCGCGCGGACATCGAGGGGTGCGCCTACACCGATACCCAGGTCCTGGAAGCAATCGGCAATGTGTACCGGCGGCACGAGTACTTGCTGGATCCTCACAGCGCGATTGCCTGGCTGGCCGTGCAGGATGCGCTGAAGGCCCAGCCCGACGCGGAGGGCGTGTTCGTCGCCACGGCGCATCCGGGCAAGTTCCGCGAGGTGGTGGAGCCGGCGATCGGACGCTCGGTTCCGCTGCCGCGTCCGCTCCAGGAAGCGCTCGGCCGGCCCCGTCATTCCGTTTCCATGCAAGTTGATTACGCCACGCTGCGAGAATTCCTTCTTCGATGACCTACCGTCCCGAACCCGGCAACCTGCCCGCGCGCGACGATATCCCTGCCCGCTACACGTGGGATCTCAGCGCCATCTGCGCCGACTGGGACACCTGGTCCGAGAGCTACGCGCAGCTCGACGCCGCGATTACCGCCTTCATGCACTTCCGCGGCACGCTGGCGAAGGGGCCCGAGGCGCTTTTGTCCGCGTTCACTGCGATGGACGAGATGGGCGCGCTCAGCTATCGCGTCTGGTACTACGCCTCGCTCCACTACGACCAGGACCAGCGCGACAACGACATCAACGCGCGCCGGCAGCAGGTGCAGATCCTGTTCGCCCGCCAGCAGCAGGCGAGCTCGTGGTTCAACCCGGAACTGCTGGCCATCCCGCTCGACACGATTCGGACGTGGATGGCCGGGAACGAGGCGCTCGCCGTCTACCGGTTTGCGATCGAAAGCCTGTTTCATGAGCAGGAGCACGTGCTCGACGAGCGCGGCGAGCGGCTGCTCTCGTATTCGGGCCGTTTCAACAGCGTCCCGTATGACAGCTATTCCGCGCTGACAACCGCGGACATGAAGTTCCCGGCGATCACCCTGACGACAGGGGAGCGGGTGACGCTCAGCTACGGGCAGTACCGGGCGCTCCTCGAAACCAATCGCCGGCAGGAGGACCGGGCGACGGCGTACCGGGCCTTCCACCAGGCGTATGCCGACAGCCAGAACACCTACGCCGCTCTCTACAATGGCGTCCTGCAGCGCGACTGGTTTCACGCCCGCGCCCGCGGCTACGAGAGCACGCTGGACGCGGCGCTCCACGGCAACAACATTCCGACATCGGTCGTCGAGAACCTCATCGCCGTCGCCAAACAGAGCGTCGAGCCGCTGCGGCGGTATCACCGGCTGCGCCGCCGCGTCCTCGGCCTGGACCGCTATCAGCTGTTCGACATCTTCGTTCCACTCGTCGAGCACGATGCCCGCTATCCGTACGACGACGTCGGGTCGTGGATCGCCGATTCGGTGGCGCCGCTGGGGAACGAGTATCAGCGGCGCGTCCGCGAGGCGTTCGACGGGCGATGGATCGATGTCTTCGAGAATGCCGGCAAGCGCAGCGGCGCGTACTCCGCGCCGGTATACGGGTCGCACCCGTACATGCTGCTGAATTACAACGAGACGCTCGACGCCGTGTTCACGCTCGCGCACGAGATGGGGCACTCGATGCATACGCTGCTGTCGCACAGGACGCAGCCGTTCGTCTATGCCGGATACACCATCTTCGTCGCCGAAGTGCCGTCGACGCTGAGCGAGGCGCTGTTCCTCGATTACATGCTCGAACGCGCCGGCAGCCGCGACCAGCGCGCCGTGCTCCTGCAGCACGCGATCGACAGCATCGCCAGCACGTTCTACACGCAGGTGATGTTTGCCGATTTCGAGCTGCAGGCGCACCGGCTCGTCGAGCAGGATCAGCCGGTCACCGCGGACGTCCTGAACGCCATCTACGCCGGGCTGCTCCGTGACTATTACGGCGACGTCATCGACGAGGAGCAGCTGTCGCAGGTGACCTGGGCGCGCATCCCGCATTTTTTCAGCACGCCGTACTACGTCTATCAATACGCCACGTGCTTCGCCTCGACCGCGCGGCTGATGCAGGACCTGCGCTCGACCGATCGTGCGCGATCGGGTGACGCGGTTGGCCGCTACCTCGCGCTGCTCGAGGCGGGTGGCAGCGACTATCCGATGAACCTCCTGGCACGCGCCGGTGTCGATTTGAGCCAGCCGGATACGGTGCGCGCCGTGTCCGAGGAGCTCGGCATGCTCGTCGGCCGGCTCGAAAACGAACTGACGCAGTCGTGAGGGGCCGCTTCCCGCGGGTGCTTGCGGGCCTCGGCTGGCTGCTCGCCTGCGCGCTCCAGGCGTCGGCCCAGGAGCCTGCCTCGACGACGGCCACGATCAGGGCAGCCCGCATCCCGTCGTCTGCTGCGCTCCGAATCGACGGCATGCTCGACGAACCCGCCTGGCAGACGGCCGGGTCGGCAACCGGGTTCCGGCAACGTGATCCCGACAACGGCCTTCCGGCGACCGAACGTACGGACGTCCGCGTGCTCTATGACGACAACCGGCTGATCGTCGGTGCCACGCTGCACGACTCGGATCCCGCGGGCATCCTCGGTAATCAGATGCAGCGCGATCAGTCGTTTGGCGCCGACGATCGCTTCGTCGTGACGCTCGACACGTTCCGGGACGGCCGCAACGGCTATCTGTTTCAGACCAACCCGCTGGGTGCGCTCGCCGACGGGCTGGTCTCGGCCAGCAGCAACAGCAACGACGACTCGCAGCGGGTGTTCGGGGCGGCGGTGAATCAGTCGTGGGACGGCATCTGGATGGTTCGTGTGCGCCGCGGCGCGGACGGATGGAGCGTCGAGATGGAGATCCCGTTCAGCACGCTCAACTTCGATCCGGCGCTGACGTCCTGGGGCATCAACTTCCAGCGCACGATCCGGCGCAAGGCCGAAGAGACGGTGTGGACGGGCCACCTGCGCAACGAAGGCGTGGCCAACATGTCGAACGCCGGCCGGCTCGACGGCCTCACCGGCATGTCGCAGGGGCTCGGCCTCGACATCAAGCCGTACATCGTCGGCAATCTCTCCCGCGCGCCGGGCCGCGGGGCGCCGGGACAGGTGTCGACGGGAGATGTCGGCATCGACGTGCTCTACAACGTCACGCCGGCGCTGCGGGCCACGTTGAGCGTCAACACCGACTTCGCGGAAACGGAAGTCGATGATCGGCAGGTCAACCTGACGCAGTTCCCGTTGTTCTTCGAGGAGAAGCGCGATTTCTTCCTGCAGGGCGCGAACTACTTCGACTTCGCGCGCGAGATCGGCGATTCGGTGCGCCCGTTTTTCAGCAGGCGCATCGGCCTCGCCGACGGCCAGCCGCAGCCGATCGACTTCGGCGCCAAGTTGACGGGCCAGGCCGGCCTGTTCGACATCGGCGCGCTGCAGGTGCGGACGCGCGAGACGGAGGGCCAGGCGGGAGCGGACTTCAGTGTTCTTCGCGTGCGCCGCCGCATCGGCCAGGAATCGTATGCCGGGATTCTCTACACGCGGCGCGACGATCGGCTCGCCGGTGCCGAGGTGCTGCAGACGGCCGGCCTCGATTCGGTGCTGCGCACGTCGCGCTTCCTCGGCCGGAAGACGATCGAGTGGAGCAACTGGTTTTTGTGGACGACAAGCGCGGAGGAGGATGGCAACATCGGCCGCGGTTCGCGGCTTGCCTTTCCGAACGATCCGTTCTACTTCGACTTTTCCTACCGCGAGCTGCAGGAGAACTACGCCCCCGCGGTCGGCTTTCTGCAGCGCCGCGGCATTCGCCGCTACAACCCGGAGGTCGGCTACACCTGGCGGTTCGGCGCGCATCCGTGGCTGCAGTCGCTGCAGGTGGAGATCGACTGGGACGTTCTCTACGACATGGACAACCGCCGGATCGTCGAGACGAAACAGCTGAAGCCGCTGACGCTGGTGTTCGCGGACGGCAGCGAGTTCGTCTACGAGGTGCACCCGACCTACGAACGGCTCGAACGCGACTTCGAGATCTCCGACGGCGTGACGCTGCCAGCCGGTGCGGCGTACAACTTCACGCGGCACGAGATCGGCGGTTCGATGTCCGATCGCTATCCGATCTCGGTTGGCGCGGAAATGACCCGCGGCACGTTCTTCTCCGGCACGAACGACGAATACCAGATCGACCTGCGCGTGCGCCCGCGGCCCGGCCTGTCACTCGGCTTCGAAACCCAGCGCAACATCCTCCGGCTTGCGGAAGGAGATTTCGCCACAACGGTGGTTCGCGCCACGGCCAACACCCAGGTCAGCCCCTGGTTGTCGCTGCAGAACAACCTGCAATACGACGACGTGAGCCGCGCGCTCGGATGGCAGATGCGCTTCCGGTGGATCCAGCGGCCCGGCAACGACGTGTTCTTCGTCTACACGCAGAACTGGCAGGAGTTCGAACGTCCCGAGGGACGCTCGTTCCGGACGCTCGACGGCCGCGCGGCGGCGAAGATCGTTTATACGCTCCGTCTCTAGAACAACCTCTGCTATTCTCCGGTCGACTGCCAAGCTGGTACGTCCAGCAGCCAGACAAGGACGGATCGATGGTCATCAACCGGATTGGGCCACTCTCCTGCGCGAAGATTGCCGGGATTCTCTATCTGTTTCTCGGCCTCGTCATCGGCGCCGCCTTCTCACTGGCGGCGCTGGCGGGCGGATTCGCGACCGACACGCCGGAAATGGGCGTAATGGGCGCGCTCATCGGCGTCGGGTCGATCATCTTCATTCCCTTGCTGTACGGCGGTATCGGCTTCTTCAGCGCGCTCATCGGCGCGTGGCTCTACAACCTGATGGCCAGCTTCGTCGGAGGCCTCCAGTTGGACGTCGAGTAGCGCCGTTTCAGTCGAAGCTCACGACGGTTCCGTCAGGTTTTGCGACCATCGCCGTCCTTCTCGATCCGCGCACCGTGATCCGGTACTCGACGTTCCGCCCGCGCGTGACCTTCATCCCGCTGACGTAAATCGCGCGCCGGTGCGAACGGATGGCGGCGAGCACCGGCTTCGGGAGTTCGCGCTCCTCGACCTGCTCCGCCACCTCGACGACAGCGCCTTTCGCGTCGTAGAGCACCACCCGGCGGCGTCCGGCGTCGCGCTGTCGATTCGGAAGAGGGTGCGGGTTCCCTCACGCTGCGGGACCGTTGCCGATATGGTGGCCCGCGGATAGGCCTGTTCGAATGCCTTCTTCACTTCCGGCGGAAGCGTCGGTCCGGTGGTCGAAGGTGCCTGCGCCCACGTGCGGACGGGCGGGGCCGGCGTCTGGGCCTGGGCGCCCGCTGCCTGGAGTACGACGGCTGCGGAAAGAAGCCGCCGGGGAAGGACTCGACGATGACGGAACACGGATCGATTATCGAACCTGCCGATACAGAGACCAATGATACCGTCGGACTTTGGCGACGTCAGTCCAGCGTCTTCGCGACACGGAAGCCCAGGTAATTCCGCCCGCGCTGCGTGGCCGGGTAGGGCGCGCCGCGGCGGGCCGATCGCTGCATGTACGGATTGCTCAGGAACGTGCCGTCACGGAAGACCCGGTTCGCGCAGTTGCCTTCCTTGTTCGCTGATCCGTCCGCAGGGGCGTGCGCGCGGTCTGCTTCGTAGCAGTCCTCGACCCATTCGAAAACGTTTCCGTGCATATCGTGGAGACCCCACGCATTGGCCGGGAACGAAGCGGTGGGCGCCGTGCGATCGTCCCACGTATCGCGACCCTCGGCCTTGCCACCGAGACCCGGTCCGGGGCCACCGAAGTTTCCGTAGTTGTGATCGAGTTTGGCGCCCCACGGATAGGGTGTCGTGGTTCCCGCGCGCGCCGCGTACTCCCATTCCGCGTCGGATGGCAGCCGATAGGCGTCATCAGCGCCGGTCTTCCAGTTCAGCCAGCCAACAAAGTTCTGGGCGTCGAACCAGCTCGGGCCCACGACCGGTCTCGTCCCGCGACCCCAGTCGACGAAGGCCTTGTTCGGCGTGCCGTCAGCATTCGTTCGCAGCGCCTGTTCGACGCCGGGGCCGTCGCACCACCGGTCGCGCACACACGCTTCCCACTGATCCCACGTCACCTCGGTTTTGCCGATGGCGAACGCCTTGGGGATTGAGATGCGATGATGGCGCTCGTTGTCGCGGCGTTCCGGCTCGCCGGCGGGAGACCCCATCATGAACGAGCCGGCCGGAACCACCACCATCTCCGGGCAGTTGCGGCACTCCTTGAATACCTGTCCCGTCTTCCGGGCCTCCGGCTGGCGCACGGGGTTCCGCTGGGCGGCTGGTTTCTCGATAACCGCAACCACGCCGACGAGCGCAACTGCAATGGCGATTCGCTGCATATCTCCACGCCTCCTCGTCACGGCGCGACGCACGCAAAGCTGGCCGCGTCGTCCGTGCTGCCCGAACCCTTGTAACGCGCCACCTGCGGATGCGGGCACAACGGCCGCGACATCGCCGGCGAAGCTCCAGCGCCGCGGCCCGCAGGACGCGTGGCGATAATCTGCGCCGGCGCCTCGCCCTTCTCGCGCCATCGCTCGATCGCGCCGAGGAAGTCGGCCTGGTCCGGGCCGACGCCGCCACCGCAGTGGGCAACGCCGGGCATCAGGAACAGGCGCATCCAGTCGTCCTGCGTGCCCGCCGCGAGCGAGCCTCCTGGGCGAGTCGAGGGGCTTCCCAGCTTCTTGTTCACGGCGTCGTAGTAATTGATGGTGTTCTCAGGTGCGGGGCCGGGATCCGCCCAGCCGTGATAGAGCAGCAGCTTGCCGCCGCGCGCCTTGAACCTCGATAGGTCGGGGTCGGTCGCTTCGACGAATCCGCCGTTCTTCAGCGCCAGGGCGAGGTCCTTCTCGAGGTCGAACGTCATCGGATCCCAGTTCGGATCCTGGCGGCCGATGAAGCGCGGCATGTCCGTGAACAGCGGATTCAGCGGCGCGCCTGGCGCCGGGATGCGCCAGCCGGATTCGAAACCGGGCGAGCGGCCGGGGTACACGACCGCGCCGCTCCGGTTCTTGAGAGGCGCCCAGGCGCTGCGCGCATTCTCGACCTGCGCGGCCGTCAGGCAATCGGGCGCGTCGGCGGCTTTGCATGCCAGCACGGCGGGATCGAATTTACAGGCGCGCGGCTCGCTGATGATGCCGTCCTTGACGCCGTCGCGTCCATCGCAGGCCGCGACCACGGCGTTAGCGAACATCGTCTTCTTGTCGGCGGGAACGAGGCGCGCGGGATTCCTCAGCATCTCGACCTGGATGCCGACCTGCGACACGTTGAGGTGCACCATGTTGTGCACGGGCGCTCCGGCGACGATGGCGTCGAAGTCGTCCGGAAAGCGCTGTGCCGACATCAGCCCCTGGCGGCCGCCCGTGGAGCAGCCCTGGTAGTACGAGAGCTGCGGCCCGCGTTTGTAGAAGGCCTGGATCAATGTCTTGGAGTGCACGGCCATCTCGTGCATCGCGCGGTAGCCGAAGTCGATCAGCTTCTCCGGATGCCCGACGGCAAACTGCGCGGTCGCGCCCCTGTGGCCCGTGTCGTTGGACGCCGTGGCGTAGCCGCGCCGCAGTCCGGCGGCCATCGCGTCGAAGGAGATGCTGCCTGCCCAGCCGCCGTTGCCGACGGCGAGGAACTTGCCGTTCCAGTTCTCCGCCGGCAGCCACAACTCCATCTCGATATGCGAGTCAGCAGAGGGCTTCAGCGTGGCGGCAACCCTGCAGTGCGCTGGCAGTGTCGAGGCTGGTCCGCCACGGCCTCCTCGGCCCGGTGCCGTTGCTCCCGCGGCGACAAGATCCGCCGCCGTGATAGTGACTCGTGGAAGGGAGACGGTCTTGAGTGCGTCGCACGGCTGCTGAAGCAGCGCGGCAGCGGCCATGACGACGAGTGAGCTGACCATAAAGCCTCCTTCCGCCTCAAGGCGGAAGCTACGACAACAATCCTGCCGACTCGAAGGA
>JAICQE010000136.1 GCA_025938035.1 Vicinamibacteria bacterium | reverse complement strand
GGGACCGCGAGCCGTTGTAGCATCTCAGCCGTGAAGAAGTTTCTGCGGGAGAACCTCGTACTGGTGGCTGCATTCGGGCTGCCCGGTGCGGTTGCCGCCCTGTTCCTCGTGGCGATGGCGATCCCGAAGTGGACGGTGCCGCTGCCGCAACACGACCTCGTGATGAGCATCGAGCGGTGGGATGCGACGCCCTCCGAGGTGTTCGTGACGTTTGCCGTGCGGGGGGGACTGCTGGAGGCCGATCTGCGGCCGCTGGTGAAGCCCGATAATCCTGCCGTCGGGATCGTGTATCCGCAGAAATGGTCGCTCCTGCTATTCGATCACGAGGCGATGGAGGTTCGCGAGCTGCCGCTCAAGCTCCCGCAGTCCCTTGCCGCAGGTCAAACGCTCACCGTGCCGATCGAGGCGCTGGCGGGACGGCGGATCCTCGCCGGAGACGAGGCACCCGACGGTTACAAGGTGGCGAGCCTGAACACCGGCAGCAGTGGCGGCGGCATCGTCGGCGAGCTGTTCGGTATGAATCGCCGGTACCGCCGCGGCGTGGCCGTGGCGAAGAGCGGGCGGACGGTGGAGCTCGATTTGCCTGCTCCGCATCGCGAGTCGTACGCGGTGATACACACCATCGGTTGGATTGCGGATGACGGCCGCTGACACAGAGGGCCGCCTTCGCGCCCTGCAGGACATCGTCGCGCTCGCGCGCGAACACCGGCTGACGGCGGTCGAGATCGGCGCCGCGCTGGCTGATGAACCGGCGCCCGCCGCAGACGTGTCCGCCGTAGTGCGAAGCGCGGAGGCGGAAAGCCGCGCACGGACGATTCTCGTCCGCGTCGGCGCGTATCTCGGCGGCACGTTCGTCTTTGCGGGTATCGTCGCGTTCATCGCGCTCCAGTGGGACTCGATGAACTCCGCCGCCCGGGTGATCATCACGCTCGGCTCCGGTCTCGCCGCCTTCGCGATGGCGACGATTGCCGCGCGCGACTCGCGCTTCGACAAAGCGGCGCCGCCGTTGTTTCTGATCGCCGCCGGGCTCGAGCCGACCGGCATGCTCGTCGCGTTCAATGAGTTCGGATCGGGCGGCGATGCACGCTGGGCGGCGCTCTTCACCGCGGGCGTGATGGCGATCCAGTTCGCGGCGATCTTTTCCGTGCTGCGGCAGTCGATGCTGCTGTTCCTGGCTGTGCTCTTTGCCATGCTGGCGTGGGTGACGGCGTTCGACATCCTCGACGTCGACGAGTCGTTCGGTGTCATGGTGCTTGGCGGCTGTCTGCTGCTCGCGGCGATAGCTGCCGATCGCACGCCGCACCGCGTGATCACGCCGGCCTGGTACCTCGTCGGCGGCATCGGCTTTCTCTACGGCCTTTTCGATCTGGTTGAAGGCACCCTGTTCGAAGTGCTCTTCATCCTGACGGCCAGTGGCTTCGTCTACCTGAGCGCGGCGATTCCAAGCCGCACGCTCCTCCTCGTTGCCACGGGCGCGATTCTCGGATACACGGGCTGGTTCACCGGCGAACACTTCGCCGACTCGCTCGGCTGGCCGCTTGCGCTCGTGCTGTTCGGACTGCTGATGATCAGCCTCAGCGCGCTTGCGTTCCGCATCGACCGGAAGTACATCCGGAATCGCTGACCCGCTCCCTCGCGATCGGTCCTGTGTCCCGGTACAATCATCGACCGATGAAATCGTTCCGGGCGTTTCGGATCTTCAACGACGGCGGCACGGTTGCCGGCCGGATCGTCGAGACGACACTCGACGAGTTGACGCCGGGGGACGTCGTGCTTCGGGCGGCGTACTCGAGCGTCAACTACAAGGACGCGCTGGCCGCGACCGGACCGCGGATCATCCGCTCCTTTCCCCGCATCGGCGGTATCGACGTCTCGGGAACCGTCGTGTCCAGCACCGATCCGCGATTCAAGGAAGGCGACACCGTTATCGCCACCAGCTACGAAATCGGCGTGGGCAATGACGGCGGCTACGCCGAGTACGTCCGCGTGCCGGCGGACTGGGTCGTTCCGCTGCCTGCCGGCCTCACCCTGCGCGAATCGATGGAACTCGGTACCGCCGGCTTCACTGCCGCGCTCGCCATCATCAGGCTCGAGCACAACGGGCTGAGGCCGGGCCATGGTCCCGTTGCGGTAACGGGTTCGACGGGCGGCGTGGGCGGCATCGCGATCTCTCTGCTTGCCGGCAGTGGTTATAAGGTCACGGCGATCACGGGCAAGGAGTCCGAGCGCGACTACCTCGTGAAGCTCGGCGCCCACGACGTTCTGTCGCGACACACCATCCAGTTCACCGACCGCCCGATCGAGCACGCTCAGTGGGCGGCCGCTGTTGACGCGGCTGGCGGCGATCTGCTGTCGTGGCTGGTCAAGACGACCACCGCGTGGGGCGGGATCGCCAGCACCGGACTGACCGGCGGGATCGACCTCAAACTGAGCGTCATTCCCTTCATCCTCCGCGGCGTCAGCCTGATCGGAATCGATTCGGTAACCTGCCCGATGGACATCAGGAAAGACGTCTGGCACCGGCTGGCGACCGACATGAAGCGCGATTTGTCGCTGATGACGCGCGAGATTACGCTCGACGGATTGCCGCAGGCTTTCGAGACGCTTGCTGCAGGCCAGGCGAGGGGCCGGTTCGTGGTTCGTATCGATGCTTGAAACTTCGATTGTCGGAAGCCTGCCCAAGCCGTCATGGCTCGCGCAGCCTGGCCTGCGCGCGGCCTGGAAACTATCGGGCGACGAGCTCCGCGCGGCTCAAGACGAGGCGGTCCGCCAGGCCATTCGCAATCAGGAGGAAGCCGGCCTCGACATCGTCACCGACGGTGAGCTGCGGCGGCGGCACTACATTGGCGGATTTCTCGACGGCCTGACGGGCGTCGATCAGGAACGCACGGCGAGAAAGAGGACGCGCGGCGGCCGCTACGCCGAATCCATGGATGTGCCGAGAATCGTCGGCGACGTCCGGCGGCGTGGTCCGATCCTCGTCGAGGCGTGCCGCTTCGCACGGGCTTTGACGACACGAGGCTTGAAAGTCACGCTCCCGGGCCCGATGACCATGGCGGACGACGTGGCCGACGAGCATTACCGTGGCGGCCATCAGGCTCTGGCAATGCGGTTCGCGGAAATCCTGAACGCAGAGGCTCGCGATCTCGTGGACGCGGGAGCCGACATCGTCCAGTTCGACGAGCCGTGCTTCAACGTCTTCGTCGAAGAAGTGGAACAGTGGGGGATGGACGCGCTCGAGCGCTCCATGGATGGCGTCCGGGCGACGAAGGCCGTTCACATCTGTTATGGCTACGGGACGCCGCTGGTGCTGGCGTGGAAATCCAGCAACAGGAGCTGGGGCCACTACGGTCTCACGCTGCCGGTCCTCGCGCGCAGCAGCGTGGATCAGATCTCGGTCGAGTGCGCGGCTTCCGGAGTGGATCCGTCAGTCCTGCGGGAAGCCGGAGATAAAGATGTCGTCGTTGGCGTGATTGATGTGGGGACGGACGAAGGGGAGACGCCCGAAATCGTCGCCTCCCGGATCCGCCGTGCGCTTGAGCACGTCCCGGCCGAGCGGCTCAAGCTGTCCACCGACTGTGGCCTCGTCCCGCGCACGGAAGAGGCGGCTCGCGATAAGATGCGGGCGCTGGCGGCCGGGGCGGCGATGGTGCGTTCAGAGTTGACGGCTTCCTTGACACCCCAGCGACAACTTTGATAGAAGCCACGAAAGTTTTAAAGGAGACCTAGGCACATGCGTAACCGGTTTACAGGCGCAGTCATGGCGACGGTGATGGCGGCGGCAGTGACGCTGACCCTTACGGCACAGCAACAGGGTCGTCAGGGTGGCGCAGCTCCGGCTCCAGCCCCCGCCGCTCCGGCACAGGGTCGTGGTGCAGCACCCGCGCAGGGACGCGGCGCAGCTCCCGCCGCCGGCGTGCCGGCGCGTCCTGGTGGCGATCGGATCGCGGGCCGCCCGAACCTGAATGGCATCTATCAGGCGATCAACACGGCCAACTGGAACCTCGAGGATCATTCAGCGTCCGCCACGGCGTTCTGGCAGCTGGGCGCGATGTTCGCGATTCCGGCCGGGCAGAGCGTGATCGTCGACAACAACGGGACGATCCCCTACAACCCCGCGGGTCTGAAGAAGAGAACCGAGAACCAGGCGGGCTGGCCGAAGTCCGATCCGGAAGCCAAGTGCTACATGCCCGGTCTGCCGCGCGCGACCTACATGCCGTACCCGTTCCAGATCGTACAGGGACAGAAGGACATTCTGTTCGTCTACGAGTACGCGAGCTCGAATCGCATCGTCCACATGAGCAATCACACCGAGGCCCCGGTGGACAGCTGGATGGGCTGGTCGAACGGCAAGTGGGACGGCGACACGCTCGTCATCGAAGCGAAGGGCTTCAACGATCAGTCGTGGTTCGACCGCGCGGGCAACCACCACAGCGAGGCGCTGGTCGTCACCGAGCGGTACTCGATCATGCCGGGCTCGGGCGGCAACATCTTGAACTACGAGGCCCGGATCGAGGACCCGAAAGTGCTGACGCGGCCCTTCACGATCCGCATGCCGCTCTACCGCCGGGTCGAGCCGAACGTGCAGCTGCTGGAGTACAAGTGCGTCGAATTCTCTGAGGAATTGCTCTACGGAGACCTGAAGAAGAAGACTTCCGAGTAGGTCGCGGCACCCTGCGGGAGTGCCATCCGGCTACAGGGGATTGGGCTATACTGTCCGAGTAGCCTGGGTTTGACGGTTCGGGACGGGCAGTCACATATACGTTCTAGGCAGGAGAGATACCCGATGCGTACGAAATTGTTCAGCGTTATCGCCGGTGCCGCGCTGCTCGCCGCGGCTGCCGCCCCGGTCATGGCGCACCACTCGTTCGCGGCCGAATTCGACGCGAAGAAGCCCGTCAAGATGAAGGGCACCGTCGTCAAGATGGAGTGGATCAACCCGCACTCCTGGATTCACATCGACGTGAAGCGCGACGACGGCAAGGTGGAGCGCTGGATGGTCGAAGGTGGCGCACCGAACGCTCTGCTGCGCCGCGGCTGGAACAAGAACTCGCTGCCCGAGGGCACCGAGATCATCGTCGAGGGATTCCAGGCCAAGGACGGGTCGAACCGCGCGAACGGCCGTGACATCACTTTCCCGGACGGGAAGAAGCTGTTCGTCGGCTCGTCGGGCATCGGTGCTCCCTACGAGAAAGACGCACCGAAGTAACAGCCGATGGTAGAGGCCGACCTTCCGGTCGGCCTTTCCGGTAGAATCCAACTCCCAACCTCCAACCTCCAATTCCCAAGTCTTTGGGAGCTGGACGTTGGAAGTTGGGAGTTTTTTTATGCCCACACATTCGACGCTCGAAGCGGTCTCGGCCGCCCGCTGGCGAATCGCGGTCACGCTGACCATTGCGATGATGGCCGCCTACTTCGGTTTCATCCTCCTGGTGGCGTTCAACAAGCCGCTGCTGGGCACGGCGATCGCGCCCGGTCTGAGCCTCGGCATCCTGCTCGGCGCGCTCGTTATCGTCGTGGCGTGGGTGCTGACCTGGATTTACATCCGGTGGGCGAACGCGCACTACGACACTTCGGTTGACGGTCTGCGATGACATCACTGGGCGAACCGAATCTCACTGCGATCGGCTTCTTCATCGGCTTCATCGTGCTCTCGCTCGGAATCACCGTCTGGGCGGCGCGGAAGACGCGCACCACGGATCAGTTCTATGCCGCCGGCCGCAGCGTCACCGCGTTCCAGAACGGACTGGCGCTCGCCGGCGACTACATGAGCGCCGCGAGCTTTCTCGGCATCGCCGGTCTCGTGGCGGTGTCCGGGTTCGACGGCCTGATCTATTCTGTCGGCTGGCTGGTCGGCTGGCCGATTGTGATGTTCCTCATCGCCGAGCCCTTGAGGAATCTCGGCCGCTATACCTTCGCGGACGTGCTCGCCACGCGGCTTCGTGCGACGCCCATTCGCATCGCGGCCTCCATCGGGGCGCTCGCGGTCATCACCTTCTATCTCATCGCGCAGATGGTGGGCGCGGGCAATCTGATTCGACTGCTGTTCGGGCTGCAGTACGAGCTGGCCATCGTCATTGTCGGAGTGGTGATGCTGGCCTACGTGCTGTTCGGCGGGATGATCGCGACGACCTGGGTGCAGATCGTGAAGGCGGTCATGCTGCTCGGCGGTGCCACGCTGATGGCCGTGCTCGTGCTCTCGCGCTTCGGAATGAACCCGTTGGCGCTTTTTGCCGAGGCGCAGGCGCGCTATGGCGACAGCGTCCTCAGCCCGGGGCGGCTGGTGACGGATCCCATTGACGCGATATCTCTCGGCCTGGCGCTGATGCTCGGCACCGCAGGTCTGCCGCACATCCTGATGCGGTTCTACACCGTGCCCGATGCGCGAACCGCACGGACCTCCGTTGGATACGCGACGGCGTTCATCGGCTTCTTCTATCTCCTGACGTTCATTCTCGGCTTCGGCGCGATGGTGATCATCGGACGTGACGCGATCACGGCCGTGGATGCCGGCGGGAACATGGCGGCGCCGCTGCTGGCGGAAGGCATTGGCGGCACGCCGTTTCTCGGCTTCATCGCCGCGGTGGCGTTCGCGACGATCCTCGCCGTTGTCGCGGGGCTGACGCTGTCGGGTGCGGCAACCCTTTCGCATGACCTCTGGGTCAACGTGGTGCGCGGCGCGCACGCCGACGAACGGGAGCAGCTCGTCGTCGCGCGGGTTGCCACCGTCGTGCTCGCGGGACTGTCGATCCTGCTCGGGATCACCTTCAAGGGGCAGAACGTCGCCTACATGGTCGGACTGGCGTTCGCGATCGCGGCCAGCGCCAATTTTCCGGCGCTGGTGCTGTCGATCTTCTGGCGCCGGCTGACGACTGCCGGCGCGCAGACGAGCATGCTGGTCGGCACGGTATCGACGCTCGTGCTGATCTTTCTGTCGCCGACGATTCAGATCGACGTGCTGAAGAACGCCGACGCCTGGTTCCCGCTGCGCAATCCCGGAATCGTGACGATCCCGCTCGCGTTTGCGACGGCGATTCTCGTATCGCTGCTGCGTCCGGCACCGGCCGAGGCGCGGCGATTCGTGGAACTCGAACGGCAATTGCACCTCGGTGTCGACTAGAACACTGCTGGATCGCTATTCCACCGTTGTAGTGTCCGCCTTCAGGCGGACCCGCCGGACCTGCGGCTTCGGCCGGATAGCGGTGGAGTCCGGCTTCAGCCGGATAACAACCATGGCGCTGGTCGCTCTCGCGATCGCCGTCATCGCCGCGGGTGCGCTCGTGTGGCGCTCGCGCAACACGCTCCCCGCGCCCGGTTCTGAAACCTACGAACAGGTCACCCGCGCGTTCTACCACGGCCTCGCGGCGCTCGAGGTCGGGCTGCTCGACGATGCGAAGCGCGAGTTCACGACCGTGACGACCGAGGTGGAGGAGGAGCCCGCAGCGTGGGCGAATCTCGGGTTGACGCATCTGCGCCTTGGCGAACTCGATGCCGCCGCCATGCCGATCGAGCGTGCCCTCACGCTTGCGCCCGAGAATGCCGATCTGGCGCTGCTGGCCGGGCGAATGGAAATCGCGCGCGGAAGCCTCGACGATGGAGTTGCCCACCTCCGCCGCGCCGTCGAGCTTGCCGCGGATGCGCTGCAGCCGCGGTTTGCGCTGGCGGAGGAAGTGGAGCGCTCCGGCGCCGCAGATGGCGACGCGCAGGCGCTGACCCTGCTCGATGAACTGATGAAGCTGGCACCGCAGAACATGGCGGTGCTGGTCGAGCGCGCGCGAGTCGCGGCCAAGGCAGGCGACCTCCAGCGGCTGAACGATTCGATCGCCCGGCTCAAACCGATGGCGGCGAACTGGCCCGAGCTGGCGCTGCAGCAGTATCAGGAACTGCAGGCGGCCGTTGGTGCCAACGATCTGGCGATGGCGCAGCGGGCGACGGCGTTCCTGCGCAATGTGCTCGCGCGCGTTCCGGCGTTCGGCGAGGACCTCGGAGCCGTGCGCACGCCGACGGAGCTGATCGCGGAGCCCGTGCAACAGTTCATCGCGCTGGCACCGTCTTCCGCGATGCCGGCGGAGCCCGATCTGTCATTGCGCTTCGCCGAAGAACCGTTGGCACAGGACGCGGTCGAGTCGCCGGTCGAACTGTTGTTCACGGTGCCGGGATCTGAGAATGCGGCGGCCCGTATCTTTGCCGCACAGCTTCCCGAAATGTACTCGTTGAACGGTCCGCCGTTCCGGGTGCGTTTCAGAGAATCAGCCACCGACGTCAGTCCGAATCCACACATCGTTGCTGTGGCGGATTGGAATAACGACTTCCGGCCCGATGTTGTTACCGGCATCGGCGGCGGCGTTCGGCTTCTTATTCAGCAACCTGACGGTCAGCTCCTCGAGCAGACTCCCACCGACGCGACGGCTGCGGCGTGTCGCTGCACCGGCGTGTGGGCTGCCGATGTCGAAATGGACGGCGACCTGGACGTGATCGCCGCTGCGGACACCGGCGGGTCGTTCGTCTTGCGCAACAACGGTGACGGCGGGTGGACCTCGACGAACCTGTTTGCGGGCGTGAATCAGGTGGTCGATTTCGGCTGGGCCGATCTCGACGGCGATGCTGATCCGGATGCCGTGTTCCTCGACCGGGACGCGGGATCGGTACGGCTGCGCGCGTTCGCAAACCGTCAGGCGGGCGATTTCGTCGCTCTTCCCGCGCCGCCCACGGTATCGCCGCAGGCGATGACGATCGGGGATATGGATAGCGACGGCGTCTTCGACGTCGTCGTGCTCGAGCAATCGGGCACGGTGCGTGCGATGTCATTCCGGAATGACCAATGGCGCGAGCGCGACATCGCGACATGGACTCCTGAGGCCGCGCCGGCGCGCCTGATTGTCGGGGATTTCGACAACAACGGGGCGATGGATCTCGTCGGAACGACTGAACGTGGCGAGACACGCATCTGGCTGAGCGACACGTCACGTCAGCTGCGGTTGCTTGAACGATCGATCGCCGGCAGGGTCTTTCCGGCAGGCGACCTCAACTCCGATGGCCGAATCGACCTGATCGGCATCACACCCGCTCCGAAGGTTCTCGAGCCCACCCCGCCTGGTCAACCACCGGTGCCCAATCCGGCGCCGTCGAAGAGCCAATTCGTCAGGTTCTTGAATCAGGGGAACACGAAGTACCACTGGAAAGAGGTTCGGCCCCGCGCTCAGGCAACTGCGGGGGATCAGCGCATCAATTCATTCGGCGTCGGTGGGTTCCTCGAGGCGCGCGCCGGTCTCCTGTTCCAGAAGCAGCTGCTGACCGGCGGCCCGGTCCACATCGGTCTCGGCACGCAGTCCACGATCGACGTCGCGCGGATTGTCTGGCCCAACGGCGTCCCGCAGGCGGAGTTCGCGACGTCCGTGGACGACGTGATGGTGGCGGAGCAGCGGCTGAAGGGGTCGTGTCCGTGGCTGTTTACCTGGAACGGGACGCGGATGGTCTTCGTCACCGACTTCCTCTGGCGATCCCCCCTCGGCCTGCGCATCAACGCGCAGGACACGGCCGGCGTGACGCAGACGGAGGACTGGGTCAAGCTGCGGGGAGATCAACTCGTGCCGCGCGATGGCATCTATGACGTCCGGATCACGGCGGAGCTCTGGGAGACCCACTTCTTCGACCACGTCTCGCTGCTCGCCGTCGATCGTCCGGCTGGCACGGAGGTCTTCGTCGACGAGCGGTTCTCTCCGGTATCGCCGCCCGCCTTGTCGGTTCAGGCCGTGAAGGATCTCCATCCGGTAGTCCGCGCCTGGGATCACCGCGGAGCCGACGTCACGTCCGCGGTGTCCGTCCGGGACGGGAACTACCTGTCGACCTTCGCGCGGGGACGCTATCAGGGGATCGCCGACGATCACTTCGTCGAGATCGATCCCGGCGCCATCGGTCCCGATACGCTGCTGGTCGCGAACGGCTGGATCTATCCGACCGACAGCAGCATCAACGTGGCGATCGCCCAGGCCGGTATCGCGCCGCGCGGCTTGTCGCTCGAGGCGCAGGGCAGGGATGGTTCGTGGCGCGTGGTAAACGCGGATATCGGGTTCCCGGCCGGTAAGAACAAGACGATCCTGATCGATCTGCGGAATGCCGGGGGCGCGCGCCGGCTCCGTCTGCGGACCAACCTCGAGATCTATTGGGACTCGCTGCAGCTCGGTTCACCCTCGACTTCCCCCGTCAAGACGACCCGCGTGCAGGCGGCAAAGGCGGACCTGCGGTATCGGGGGTTTTCGCAGACGGGTCCGCCTGAAGGCGGGCACTACGTGGACGGGTCGCCCCGCGGCGACGCACCCGAAACGCCGCAGTACGACCGCATCGTCTCGACCTCACCGCGCTGGCGCGATCTGACCGGCTATCACACGCGGTTCGGCGACGTGCTCGAGCTCATCGGCCACGTGGACGACCGGTACGTGATCATGAACGCCGGCGACGAGATGCGGCTGCAGTTCACAGAGGTCCCGGCGCCACCGGCCGGCTGGACACGCGATTTCGTGCTGATCGGCGACGGCTGGGAGAAGGACGGCGACTACAACACCGGCTTCTCGCAGACGGTTCTGCCGCTGCCGTCGCACGACACGCCGAATTACGGCGCCGGGACGACCAGCCTCGTACTGGAAGATGATCCTGTCTATCAACGTCATCGGGACGATTGGCAGCGCTATCACACGCGGTACGTTACGCCGCAGAGATTCTTGCGCGGCCTGGCACCGTAATTCAGAATGCAGAATGCAGAATTCAGAATTCAGTCGCCGCGATTAGGCGATGCCTGCATTCTGAATTCTGAATTCTGCATTACGAAAGAATGCCCTTGCCCCTGAGACAGCGCATTGCCTGGGCCGCCTGGACGATCGTCCTGATCGCCTCGCTGTCGGCTGTCTATGCGTTGAATCGGCAGGCGGAAGGCCGCCATCTGGCGGCGCACGACGAAACCGGCGACACGCGGTTCGGCTTCCGGCTGCGCGAATCGTCGAAGGCCTTGGGCGTCGACTTCACCCATCAGGCACCGACGTTCGACTCGCGGTTCGACCACATCATGCCGCAGGTTGCGGCGATGGGTGCATCCGTCGCCGTGACCGACTTCAATCGCGACGGGTGGCAGGACCTGTACGTCACCAACAGCGGCGAGGACAGCCTCAACCGCCTGTATCGCAACGACCACGGCACCTTCGTCGACGTCGCGGGCCAGGTCGGCCTCGCCGACGTCAATCGCCGCGCATCCGGAGTGTCGATGGGCTCCGTATGGGGCGACTTCGACAACGACGGCTGGGAAGACGTGCTGGTCTACAAGTACGGCCGTCCCGAGCTGTTCAGGAACATCGAGGGACGCTCGTTTACTCCGGTGGGCGAGCGCGCGGGATTACCACCGTGGGTGAACGCGAACAGCGCCACGTGGCTCGACTACGACCGCGATGGCAATCTGGATCTGTTCATTGCCGGCTACTGGCCCGAGAGCGTGAATCTCTGGCAGCTCGAGACGACACGGGTCATGCCGGAGAGCTTCGAATATGCGACCAATGGCGGCCGCAAGTATCTGTTGCGCAATCGCGGCGACGGGACGTTCGAGGATCGCACCGAAGCGATGGGCATTCGCAGCCGGCGCTGGGCGCTGGCGCTGATTGCCGCCGATCTCCTCGGCACCGGCTATCCCGATCTGTTTCTGTCCAACGACTATGGTGTGTCCGAACTCTTCGCCAATCGGAACGGGAAGCGCTTCGACGACGTCGCGGCGGAGGCCGGGGTCGGCATGACGCCGAAGAGCGGCATGAACGCCTCGGTCGGCGACATCTTCAACGACGGCCGTCTGGCGATCTACAAGACGAACATCACCGAGCCGGGTCAACTCCTGCAGGGCAACGATCTCTGGATACGTGAGTCAGAGCAGTCGATGGCGTTCGAGAACCTGGCCTCGTCGCTGAAAATCGATCTCGGTGGCTGGAGCTGGGGAGCGCAGTTCGGCGACCTGAACAACGACGGCACGCAGGACCTCTACCTGACGAACGGGTATGTGTCCGCAGGGGAGCGCACCAGCTACTGGTACGACTTCAGCGTCATCGCCACCGGCCACAGCACGATCATCGGCGATGCGAAGAACTGGCCGGCGATGCGCGGCCGGAGCCTGTCCGGATACCAGCGTAAGCGCGTGTGGGTCAACGACGGCGCCGGCCGGTTCACCGACGTTGCGCAGGTCGTCGGCGCCACCGACACGTTCGACGGCCGCGCCGTCGCCCTGGCCGATCTCGGTAACCGCGGCGTCCTCGACGTGATCGTCGCGAACCAGCGTGGACCGCTTCTGATCTATCGCAACACCGTCCAGCCGGGCCGGCATTGGATTCAGTTCGAGCTGGAAAGCCCGACTCATCGGAGCCCGTTTGGTGCGCGGGTCGAGCTGTACTGGAGCGGCCGCAAGCAGGTGCAGGAAGTCACGGCGGCGAGCGGCTTCAGCGCGCAGAATCAGCGGCGGGTTCACTACGGGCTGGGCTCCGCAGCGGCCGTCGACCGCGTCGTCATTCGGTGGCCGTCCGGGCAGGTGCAGACGATCGAGAAGCCCGAGATCAACCGGTTGCACCTTGTGAAGGAGTCCGATGGCCGTTGAGAGCGGCGCGCTGCCGCGGGCGGACGTCGTCGCGCCACGGAAGCGGTTCTTCCGCATCGACAACCGCTTCCTCCCGCCGCTGCTGATCACGTCGATCCTGCTGACGGCGCACTTCTCATTCGGAATTCTCGAAGGCTGGGAACGCACCGCGCTGGCCATCGTCACCGCGATCGGCGCCGAGCTGGTGATGGGACGGTTGACCTACGGCGTCTGGCCGCACCCCGCCAGTGCGTACATCAGCGGCATCAGCGCCGGCATTCTCGTCCGCTCGCCGTTCTACTGGCCGTACTTTCTGACCAGCCTCATTTCCATTACCTCGAAGTACGTGCTCCGCGTTCGCGGACGTCATCTGTGGAATCCCACGAACTTCGGCGTCAGCGCCGTGGTCTTTCTTGCGCCGACCACCGTGGCGGTGTTGAGCGTCCAGTGGGGCAACGTCGTGGCGCCGATGGCCGTCATCTGGCTTCTGGGCACGGTGATCGTCTG
>JAICQE010000043.1 GCA_025938035.1 Vicinamibacteria bacterium | reverse complement strand
GGCGGCGTCGACGCGAACGGCAAGCTGATCGCGTGGCGCGATCATCACGTGACGTTCGGTCCGCCGTCGGGTCCGCAGCGCTACGCCGGCTTCTCGAACATCAACGGCGCGCAGGAGTTCCCGGCCCGCTTCGTCCAGAACTACGAGTTCGGCGATTCGATCATCGGCGCGCTCGGCGTGCCGGTGGGCGCGCTGCGCGCGCCTGGAAGCAACGCGTTCTCGTTCGTGTTCCAGAGCTTCCTCGACGAGCTGGCACACGCCGCCGGCAAGGACCCGATGCAGTTCAAGCTCGACGTCCTGGCCAACGAGGCGTATCCGCCGCCGCAGCAGGGCGGAGGATTCAACGCCCAGAGGATGATCGGCGTGATGAAGCTCGTTGCCGAGAAGTCCGAATGGGGCAAGAAGAAACTGCCGAAGGGCACCGCGATGGGTGTCGCCTTCCAGTTCTCCCACCAGGGCTACTTCGCGGAGGTCGCTCAGGTCACGGTCGATGCGCAGAAGCGGATCAAGGTGGACAAGGTGTGGGTGGCTGGCGACATCGGGAGCCAGGTGATCAACCCGCTCCACGCCGAGAACCTGGTGCAGGGTGGTGTGGTGGACGGCATCAGCCACATGTTCCAGGAGATCACCATCGTCGACGGCGCCGCCGTGCAGACGAACTTCAACAACAACCCGCTGATCCGCATGTCGCAGGCGCCGCCGGTCGAGGCGCACTGGGTCAAGTCGAACAACAACCCGACGGGCCTTGGGGAGCCGTCGCTGCCCCCGGTGCTTCCGGCGGTCGCGAACGCGATCTTCGCCGCGACAGGGACACGCGTGCGTTCGATGCCGCTCTCGAAGCACGGATTCCGCTGGGCCTAGGAGGCTTTGTACGATGACTACCGTGGGGCGAGCCTTGTAAGGCTCGCCTCGCGGACCTGACAAGGTCCGCGCCACGATCTCGCGTCCACGCCCAATCCGGTTCGCCCGGGTTGGGCGTTTTCATTTATTAGAATGAAGGTCCATGCGAACTCATAAGACGTTATCAGTTGCCGCCGGAGGTTTCGTCGCAGCCCTGATGATGAGCGCCGGCGCGCCGCTGGCGCAGCAGCACGGCTACTCCGCCGACCAGATTGCGGAAGGGCGCAAGCTGTACGACGCCAACTGCGGGCGCTGCCACAACAACGATGGAGCCGGCGTCCCCGGCGTCGAGCTGTTCAAACAGATCCGCCGCGGCACGACCGATGACGACGTCGCGAAGCTGGTGCAGACGGGCATCCCGGGAACCTCGATGCCGCCGCACAGTTTCTCGACACCGCAGGCGCTTGCCGTCGTGGCGTTCATGCGGTCGATGGTGGGCGTCACGCCGGCGTCCGCGGCGGCGGCCGGAGGCACGCGAAGCGTCAGCGCCACGAGCGGAGACCCCGCTCGCGGCCGCGCAATCTTCACCGGCAAGGGCGGATGCAACGGCTGCCATCTTGCCGAGCGAGCCGGCGGAACGGTCGGTCCGGATCTCAGCGCGGCCGGCGCGATCCGCAACTTCGGCTTCGGCCCGATTCCTCCCGACGTGCTTGCGCTCGAGCGCGCGATTGTCGATCCGAATGCCGAGATGCCGCCCGACTATCGGGTCTTCCAGGTCACGTTGAAGTCGGGAATGGTCGTCCGCGGCATGCTGCTGAATCAGGACACCTTCTCGGTGCAGATGCACGACCAGGCGAAGAACCTGCGCTCCTTCCAGAAGTCGGAGCTGAAGGACCACGGCTTCCTGCCGTCGGCGATGCCGTCGTACCAGGGCCGTTTGACGCCGCAGGAAGTGGCGGACGTCGTCAGTTATCTGCTCACGTTGAAGGGGTAGCCGATGCGAGCATTTGGGAATTGGAAGTTGGGTGTTGGGAGTTGTCTGTCCATCCTGGTGCTCGCGCTGTTCACTGCTCATGCGCAGCAGCCCGTCACGTCGGACCGAATCCTGAACGCCGTGAAGGAGCCGCAGAACTGGCTGACGTACTCAGGAAACTACAACGGTCAGCGCTACAGCACGCTCGATCAGATCACCCCGGCCAACGTCCACAACCTCAATCTGGAATGGGTGTTCCAGGTGCGTTCGCTGGGCGCCGCCGACAAGTTCGAAGCGACCCCGATCGTCGCCGACGGCGTGATGTACACCGTCAGCCCGCCCAATGACGTCGTCGCGCTCGATGCGGTGACCGGACGGCAGTTCTGGCGCTACAACCACAACGTGGCGCCGGCGGCGCGCGTGTGCTGCGGCCGCGTCAACCGCGGCGTCGCGATTCTCGGCAACTCGGTCTTCATGGGGACCATCGACGGCCGCGTCGTCGCACTGAATGCGAAGACGGGAGCCGTGGAGTGGAACGTCGCCATCGATCGCCCGGAGGCGGGGTATTCGATCACCGTGGCGCCGCTCGTCGTGAAGGACAAGCTGATCGTGGGTCCCGCCGGCGGCGAGTACGGGATTCGCGGATACATCCTCGCCCTCGATCCGAAGACGGGGAAGGAGCTGTGGCGGTTCTATACGATCCCCGCGCCGGGCGAACCGGGGAGCGAGACGTGGTCGGGAGAGGCCTGGAAGCGAGGCGGTGGTCCGATCTGGGTCACCGGCTCGTACGACGCCGATCTGAACTTGATGTACTGGGGTGTCGGCAATCCAGGCCCCGACTGGAACGGCGACGGCCGGCCCGGAGACAACCTCTACACGGACTCGGTGATCGCGCTCGATCCGGACACGGGGAAACTCAAGTGGCATTACCAGTTCACGCCGCACGACGAGTTCGACTACGACGCGACGCAGATTGAGGTCCTTGCCGATATCGCATACCAGGGTCAGACCAGGAAAGTGCTGATGACCGCGAATCGCAACGGCGTCTTCTACGTGCTCGATCGCGCGACCGGTCAGTTCCTCAAGGCGACCCCGTTCGCCAAGGTGAACTGGGTGAACGGATGGGATGCGAAGGGGCGGCCGAACAGGGTTCTCGCGCCGACGCCTGAAGGCACGCTCGTCTATCCGAACAACCAGGGCGCGACCAACTGGTACTCGCCGTCGTTCAGTCCGCGAACGGGATTGTTCTACATCCCGACGTGGGCCGACACGTTTTCCGTCTACCGAAAGACGCCAGGCCCGAACGCGGTACCGTTCACCGAAGGGCAGTTCTTCACCGGGACGTTTCCGACGATGGCGCTGCCGCCGATGGTGGGCGGGGCGACGAACACGCGGCTGCCGCGGGACGGGTACGGATCGATCCAGGCGGTCGATCCGCAGACCGGCGAGCGGAAATGGGAATTCAAGATGAACGACGTCACCGATTCCGGCGTGCTGTCGACGGCGACCGATCTGGTGTTCGCCGGTGGACGCGAAGGGTACTTCTTCGCGCTCGACGCCCGGACGGGCAGCCTGCTGTGGAGGTCGATGGTCGGCGGACAGGTTGCGTCGGGCCCGATGACCTACGCGGTCAACGGCCGGCAGTACGTCGCCGTGTCGGCGGGGAACAATCTGTTCGTCTACGCCCTTCGGCAGTAGTGCCCCGCCTCCGCCAAGGCTTCGGCGAGGCCTCGCGAGGGGACGGAGGGAACGGTCTCACAGGAGGAACGAAGGAACGGAGACGAACGAAGTTTTACGACGAAGTTTTAACCACGAAGGACGCGAGAACCACGAAGGCATGAAGAGGTCGGTTCGACCAATCGAACCGCCCTCCGTTCGTCTTCGTTGCTTCGTTCCTCCCGTGAAACCGTTCCCTCTCCAACGCCATCACCATCTCCTCGTCCGCCGATGCGTCAGGGAATAGGATCAGGTGGTGGCACAGCCGTCCTTTAATGGCCGTCGCGTGCTCGTGCTCGAAAGCCGGCGCGCGCGCGAGCTGGGACTGATCGTGACCTCGTACGGCGGCGAGCCGCTCGTGGCTCCGTCGATGCGCGAAGTGCCGATCGAATCCAACGCCGAGGCCGTGCGCTTCATCGACGATCTCATTGCCGGCGAGTTCGACGTCGTCATCCTGCTCACCGGCGTCGGCTCGCGGGTGCTGCTCGACATCGTCCAGCGCGTGCAGGGCACCCGCAGGCGCCTGATCGAGGCGCTGAAGGAAACGGTCGTCGTCTGCCGCGGGCCGAAGCCGCTCGCGGTCATGCGCGAGATCGACGTGCCCGTGTTTCTCACCGCGCCGGAGCCGAACACCTGGCGCGAGCTGCTTGCCGCACTCGACGAGCGGAAGTCCGAGCTGTCGCTCGACGGGTTGAACGTCGCGGTGCAGGAGTACGGCGCGTCGAATCCGGACCTGCTGGCGGGTCTCGAGTCGCGCGGCGCGCGGGTGACGCCGGTACCGGTCTATCAATGGGCCCTGCCCGAGGACGTCGAGCCGCTGCGAAAGGCGGCGCGCGCCGTCGCGGACGGCGCGCTCGACGTCGTGCTGTTTACAACCGCGACACAGGCTGTGCACCTGATGAAGATTGCCGAGGAGCTGGAGCTGGCCGATCGCGTGCTTGCCGGCCTGCGGCGAATGGTCGTCGGCTCGATCGGCCCGACCACATCGGAGGAACTGCGCCAGCGCGGCATTCAGATCGACCTTGAGTCCAGTCATCCAAAAATGGGCTTCCTGGTCCGCGAAGCGGCCGAGCGCGCCGCGGACGCGTTGCGGAGCAAACGCGGCTAAGTGGGAGAATCACCCCATGCCTACCTCTGAAGAACTGCTCGAACTGGCGAACCGCTGCGCCGCGAAGCTCGAGCTCGATAGCCGGCTGCGCCACGTGCCGTCGTTTTCCGACGCCGAGGAGCGGTGCGAGGACGAATACGAGAACCTGCTGCAGGCCATTCACGAGGACGAGCTCTTTGCGCCGGTGGACATCCAGCGGCAGGAACAGCTGGTGGAGCAGATTGCCGCCGCCCTGCCCGAGGACAAGCGCACGCTGATCGTCGAGCTCGCCGACAATCACGCGCGCCACGTCTGGCTGCAGCAGGAAGGCGCGTACCACGTCGGCCTGGCCGTGGGGCATCGTCTGCGGTTGAAGCAATGAACCCAGGAACCTCCTGCACCCGTGAACCCCCTGCACCCATGAACCTCCTGCACCCGTGAACCCACTGAACTATCTCCATTACGACGTCTTCACCGCGGCGCCTCTGCTCGGCAACCAGCTCGCCGTGTTCCCGGACGCGCGCGGCCTCACGACCGGGCAGATGCAGGCGATCGCACGCGAGATCAATTTTTCCGAGACGACGTTCGTGTTTCCGCCGGAGCGTTCCGACACCGACGTCCGGATGCGCATCTTCACGCCGGCCGTGGAGATGCCGATGGCCGGGCACCCGACCGTCGGCAGCACGTTCGCGCTCGCGCACGTGGGCGCGATCGAGCCGGCGCGCCAGCGGTTCGTGTTCGGCTTGAACGTCGGCCCCACCCCGGTCGATCTGGTGTGGGACAACCGACGTCTTCAGTTCGCGTGGATGACCCAGAACCCTCCCTCGTTTGGCCCTCCCGTTGCCGATCGGGATGCGGTTGCACGGGCAATCGGGCTTCACGAGAGCGACCTCGCAGCCGGCCTGCCGATCCAGGAGGTGACGTGCGGCGTGCCGTACCTGCTGGTGCCGCTGCGCGATCACGAGGCTGTGGATCGCGCGACACCACCGTCCGTGATTCTCGAGCTGACGGGTCTATCGCGCGCGCATCCGGCGATGCTGGTGTTCGCGCAAGAGGCCCGCCTGACGGCGGACACTACGAACGGCACTACGTACAGCCGGATGTTTGCGCCCGCTCTTGGGGTCGTCGAGGACCCGGCAACGGGAAGCGCCGCCGGTCCGCTCGGGTGTTACCTGGTGCAGCATCGGCTCGTGTCGGGCGACGCCGCGCGGCGGATGGTGAACACGCAGGGCGTGAAGATGGGACGCGCGAGCCGCATCCACATGGCCATTACCGGCGCGCCGGATGCGATGACGGACGTCAAGGTCGGCGGGGAAGCCGTGCTCGTCGCACGCGGCGAGTTCCTGGCCGTCTCGCCGCATGCGACCGTGTGATGGTCCGCCTGAAGGCCGACACCAACACGCCAGCTACTGCTGTTTGAATCCCGCCGGTATGGCGACGTCGCCGGCGGTAACATCGGTGGCGATCTTCAGGACCTCGCTGGTGGTTGTCATGACCATGGCGCGAGGCTGCGGCTCACCTTCCACCTTC
Organism: Vicinamibacteria bacterium; assembly: GCA_025938035.1. The sequence goes on along the minus strand of JAICQE010000043.1, from coordinate 18,906 downwards.
TTCTGGGCGGCACGCCGGGCGAGGCCGCCGATCAGGCCGCCGACTCCACCGGATACGCTCGGCTTGGTTGCGTCCTCGCGCTGCTTCTGTTCCTGCGCGAACTGTTCGGCCGATTTCACCGCCTCGACGCGCACCGTCGTCATGATCGCGGTGCCGGCCACCTTGTCTTTCTCCGCATTCATCCGTTCGAGTGCCGGCTTCAGCATCGGGTAGATTGCCATGGCGGCGGCCATGTCCTGTGGCGACGCGCCCTGGATCATTGGTCCGTACAGCTTCTGCGCGTACTGCATCTGAAAGTCGGTGATCTCCTTCATCGCCGCCATCTGCGGCGCCATCCACATGTCGGTCGTAATCTGCAGGCCGCCGCTCTGATCGAGCGTCTTGCCCTTCTCGCGCACGGTCACGACGACGAGGACCTGGTTTGTGGTGAAGCCGTTGATGGTGCGCGACTGTCCGGTCTTACGGACGTCGAAGTCGATTTCCACGGCATCCTCGGGCTTCTGGGCGGGCGGCGCGTCCTTCTGTTTGGCCTGCTCCTCACGCGCCGCCTTTTCCGCTTTGGCCCTGGCTTCTTCCATTTGCTGCCGGATCTCCGCAAAAGTGGCGACGCGGTACGTTTTCCGTTTGATGTCCAGCTGGTAGACTCTTTCTTCCGACAGGTCGATGAGCTGACCAACCGAATCGCTCATGATGCTCTGGCGCGCCCCTTTGACGGCAACGGTGGTCACGGTGCCTTCGTTCCCACCGCCGAACAAGTTCACCATCTTGCCGAGCATTCCTCCGAGCTCGAACTTCATGCGCTCTTCGGTCTTGACGTCGGCGTGAAGAGGACTGGCACCGGCGAGAGCAATCAAAGCGGCGGTCGTCAGGGCGATACGCAGGTGGGTCATGGGGGCCTCCGCGCGAATCCTACAGAAGACGCTATTTCGGATACAACTGGCGGACGCGCCTGAGATCGTCGGGCGAGATGCCCGACAGCTTTGCGATGTCGGCGCGCGATTTCAACTGCTGTCGATACCGCGTGAAGAATCCGGGGATGTCGCCGCCATATCCGAAGAAGTACATGATGTCGGTGAAGGCCGCCGTGTGCTCGAGTCCGAGCGCATGTCCCAGCTCGTGGACGCAGGTGAGATAGACGACGGTATCGCGGAGGAGTGGATCGGCGTTCGCCATGCGCGCGATTTCGTTGCCGAGCGCGTTGGTGTCCGGCCGGATGTAGACCGCCGCACCGCGGCGCCCGCGAACGAGCAGAGGCCGCATCTCGCCGTACAAGCCAAAGTTCGGCGCCACCCAATGGACGCGGACGAGAGCCTCGTCCTCCGCCGCCGGCTCGAACCGCAGCGCGCCGCCCAGCGCACGCTCCCAGGCGCGCAGTGCCCACGTGGCCAGCTCGATGTCCGTTTTCCGGAACTCTGATCCGGCCTCCCCCTGGGCGATGAAGTACGGCACCCGTCCCATCGGAAGCGGCTGTAATGGCGCCAGCGTCTGCGCGGACGCGGTCATCGTCGCGACCACTACTGCCGCTATGACAGGCTTCATCGCCATAAGATAAGCCTGATGCGAACAGCCGCTGCATCCGTTCTTCTTGCCGCGTTGGTGCTGGCGAGCGCCCATTCACAGCCGTCGAACCTGGATTCGGTGCTCCGCGGGTTCTGGTCGGCGGAGACGGTGGAAGGGCGTGCGGCGGCGATTTCCGGCGTTCTCGCGTCGGGCGCCTCGTATGACGACCTCGCACGGCGGTTGAAGGCCGGCCGCGAGTATCGGCAGGCGCGAACCGGGCGCGTGAACCTGCCGACCGGCGATCGTGGCCTGGCGCTCGACAACGTCCTGGAGGTGCCCGCCGACTACGTGCCGTCGCGCTCGTGGCCGCTGCGCGTCGCGCTGCATGGCGGCGTCGGCCGTCCCGCTCCAGGACCAAACGATCCGCCCGCCCGGGCGTTGACGAACCGCATCCCGATTGCGGGCGAGCTCGTGCTGCACCCGCGCGCGTGGTCCGGCTCGGAATGGTGGACGTCCGGTCAGGTCGAGAACATCGCGAGACTCGTCGATCGCGTCAAGCACGACTACAACGTCGACGAGTCGCGAATCTACGTCACCGGCATCTCCGACGGCGGCACCGGCGTCTACTTCCTGGCGATGCGCGCGGCGACGCTCTGGGCCGCGTGTCTTCCATTGAACGGACATCCGCTGGTGCTGGCGAATCCGGACAGCCATGCCGACGGGATGCTGTTCTCCAGCAACCTCGTGAACTGTCCCCTGCGTGCCGTCAACGGTGGGCGCGACCCGTTGTACCCGGCGGCGTCGGTCGCCCCGATGATCGCGATGTTCAGGCGCGGCGGCGTCCCGATCGACTTCCAGGTGTATGAGGACGCCGGGCACGACGTCAGCTGGTGGGCGGAGGAACGCCCGCGCTACGAGCAGTTTCTTGCCGGACATCGGCGCGCGGCACATCCCGATCGGGTGTCGTGGGCCACCGAACGCACCGATCGGTACAACCGGTTTCGCTGGCTCGTGGTCGACAGACTCGGCATGCGCGGGTCCGATCGTCCACTTCCAGACGTGAACCGCGTCGAGGCGGGCAACGGACGCGAGATGACCTTGTTCGCCCGGCCGCGGCCGTCAGGCCGTGTCGATGCGGTACGCCGCGGAAACGTCTTCGACATCGAGACGCGCGGGGTGACGGCGGTCACGCTGCTGCTGTCGCCCGATGTCATCGATTTCGCGGCGCCCGTCCGCGTGTCGGTCAACGGGCGGGTCGTGCACGAGGCCGTCGTTGCAAAGAGTCGCGAGACGCTGCTCACGTGGGCCGCACGGGACCAGGACCGGACGATGCTCTACGGCGCGGAGGTGAAGGTCAACGTTCCGTGACGCGCGACGCGGGCGTCAATTCTCCGTCGGCGCTTCGACGGATTCGACGATCAGCACGGGTACCGGCCGTCGCCGGTTTTCCAATCCAAGGCCGAGGTCTTTTTGCATGGCGTCCGCCAGCGATGGAAACTCACTTGGTGTCGCCGACGCGTATTTGTCATTCAGGCTTGCCGGATCGAACTGCATCTCGATCTGAAACGGTCCAGTGAGGCCGGTGGCATCGACAAAGGCTCCGCCCGACAACGACAGGCGGCGCGCAAAATCCTCCATGCTCGAGACGATCGCTTTCAGACGGCCGTCGATGATCGTCAACACACAGGGCGCGGGCGGAGGGTCTGGGCTCGGTTCGGGCCGCGGCGCGGCACAATCGTATGGCAAGGCGCGAAGATTCGGGCCGAGGCGATCTGCGCGCCTGACGATCGCTGCGACCGTCTGCGTCTCGTCTTCGAATCGAACGCGGAGCTTGAATCGGTCGCGGAGCAACGCCCGCACCATGGGGAAGTGTCCGTCACGCCCCCGCACGCGCTCGGGCGCGACCCTGGCTTCGATAACGAAGAGCTGGTCGAGAATCGCGCTCGATCCGACGACGCGCTGGTATGGCTGCAGCTGATACGCGTAGCGAATCAGCTGCCGCAAAGATGACTCCGACTGAAATCGCCCACCGGGACGCATGGCGGACGCATTGCGCGCACGCTCTCCGGGATGGCGCTTGACGGAAATAACGTCGAATGCCTCATCCGCATCCCGTGCCGCCGGCTCTCCCTTCGATTGGCCCCAGACAGCGACGCCGAACATCAGCGTCAGTGTCCCTGCCGCGGCCACGAATCGACGCGTGCAGACATCGAGACTCATCGATTCCTCGCGGAGAACATCTTAGCGCTGGCCGCACCCGCCAGCACAGCCGTAGTTGAGCCGGGCGCGCGCGCCCACTCTAACTGGTGGCGCAAAAGAGCACGCCGTGCGGTCCGCCGTACTCGCCGCCGTTGCTGCTGCAGAAGTAGTAGTCGATGCCGAACTCTCCACACCACTCGACAGCACACGAGTACACGGCGTCGCAGTAAAACGTCGGGTAACAGCCGATGTCTTCACCGCCCCACTCGGGGCAGTTTTGAATGATCGCCTCGCACGCACTGGCGTAGGCAGGGCGAGGGGCGAATGCCATGTTCGCGAACAGCAGAACAAGCGTTGACGCATGCTTGAATAACCGCATCGCAGCCTCCGTGGTCTGCCGCGCCTCCCGCCGGCTTCTCCGCCAGGGACGGTCAAACCGGCGATATGTATACGACGAACTCCCGAGGACGGCGAGGCAGAGTCCGCCGTACGAGTGTGCCGGGTAACGGATTCCTGACGTGGGATAATGACTTCGACGGGGCGTGGCGCAGTCTGGTAGCGCGCCTGCTTTGGGAGCAGGATGTCGGAGGTTCAAATCCTCTCGCCCCGACCAGAATCCAGCGGGGCATCCCGAGCGAGCAAAAAACCGCTAGTCGCGAATAGGCAGGGTGATGACGAATGTCGTCCCCTCGCCTTCCATCGAGCTGACGTCGATTCCTCCGCCCATCGCCAGCACGCAGTCTTCGACAATCGACAGGCCCAGGCCGATGCCTTCGACTTCGCTGGCATCGCCGCGTTCGCGATGCGCGCGGGAGAATCGCCGAAAGATCGTTTGCAGCGCATCGGTCGGGATACCGATGCCGTTGTCGTGCACCAGGATGCGATGGCTGTCGCGATCGGCCCCATCCGCGGTCACTTCCACGTAACGGGCCGGTTTCGCCGGATCCGAGTATTTGATCCCATTGGACAGCAGATTGAGCAACGTGAGCTCCAGCCGGCCGACATCGACCACCAGCGTAGGCAACGAGTCGGCGACGCGAATCTCCACCCCTCGTGAGTCGGCCATCTCGCGCAGCTGTCGCGCCGCTTCCGTCGCGATCGTCGCGACGGGCACCTGTTGCACGATCGCGTTATCCGTGGCGTCGTTCATGCGCGCGACGGCCTCGAGCGTCAGGGTCAAGTCGACCAACCGCGCGACGTTACGCTCGACGATGTCGAGCGCTTTCTGTTTGCGCTCGGCGTCCAGTTGCGGCCGCTGCAACAGGCTGACCCCGAATTGCAGCGCTCCCAACGGCTGCCGCCACTCATGGGCGGCCATGCGCGTAAACTGCTCCAGGCGGTCGCTCTGTTCGGCGATCGTTCGCGTGTAGAGCGACACGAACGCCTCCACCGTCGCCTGAGCGAGCACGTCGACGGCGTGATGCAGGCGCGACACCAGCATCACACCGGCGGACGGCGGTGGCGCGATGCCGAGACGGTCCATTTCCTCGAGCACGAAGGTGACGAGCACGCCGCTGAGGACCTGGTATTCGCGGAGCAGCTGGTGCAACGACGCCTGCTGCGCGTGACGCAATGCGCCGAGCTCACGCGCCTTGGCTAATATTTCCGTATTCGCCGCGATCGCGTCCGCTTCCGGATGCGCAAGATAGGCGCTGATCTGCTCAATCAACTCCGGGATGTGATCCAGCAGGCTCTCGGTTGGAAAGACGTCCCGGGCGTCGACCGGGAGAAGGTCGACGAGCCGCTCGAACCAGCGCGCAGCCAGCATCTGATGCTCTGACCGCATCCGTTCCGCGATGATGTCGCCGAATTCAGTCGAGATCATGATGTCAGCCGGGCCAATGGCATCTGTTTCGGCGGAACGAGCGCCGACAGAAGCAGTTCACGGAAACGACTGGTCGTGGAAACAGGCCGCGGAGCGCGGTTGAGTTGAGTATACACGCCCCTCCACGCCTCTTCGCTGCGCACCGGGAATGTTCCCGGTTTTTGCAGGTAATGCTTGCGTGGAACGGCGAAAACGTCCCCGGCCTCAGCGAGTACTGCTTGTCGATGATTCCGAGGACGTCCGCGAGTTGTGGCGATTGTGGTTGACGTTCTGGGGGTTTGCCGTAGAGGAAGCGCGCGACGGACAGCAGGCCATGCAGAAGGCCCTCAGTCGCGCGCCCGACCTCATCCTCATGGATTTATGGATGCCGATTGTCGACGGTACCGAGGCGCTCAAGCGTCTCAAGGCGGACTCGCGCACGGCAGATGTCCCGGTGCTGGCACTGAGCGCCCAGTGTTCCTCACCGACTGCCGCCGCCGTCACCGCCGCCGGAGCGGACGCGTTCCTGGCCAAGCCGTGCGACCCCGACGTGTTGCTCGAGCATATTCGGACGGCAATGCGTAAATTGCCCCCGCGTTGATGCCCTGGACTGATTCGCTATTGCTCCGGGCAGTCGGGTTCGACGTCGTAGCCGAGATACTCGTACCCTGACCAGAATGGCTCTCCGGCATACGCGCGGCCGTTCGTCCAGACCGCAAACGAAATTCCTTCCGACGCCGTGCACCTCGTGAACTGGTCGGCGCGATCGTCGCCGTTGACGTCGACGCCGCCGTCCTTTCGCGCGACAGGTCCGACCACTGCGATGCCGACCTCAATCGGACCGGACCCCGGAGTGGACAGCGTGTAGAAGCGGAGACTCCCGTCGCCTGACGCCGCGGCCGCGCGAACAGGGCACTTACGCTCGAGGGTTCCACGGCCGGTCACGCGCGCGTCGACCACCGTTGCTGTGTCGCCGGTGCCGAGCGCCACGACGGTGACCGGGGTCCCATCGGCGATCGAGTCGCCGCTGATCGCCAGGCAGCCGGACATGACCCAGCCGATCCGGGTCGTGGCCGTTGCATCCTGCGCCGGGCGTGCGCACGCCAGCACGCCCGATACGAGCACGAGCAGCGTCGCTGACACTCTCATGGGCTAGCGGCCATTGTGGGACCAATGCGGGGCGTCGGTGACGAGCTTGTGGACACCATATGACGCGCCGATCGCATGCAATCCGGTATTGGCATTCACGTTGGTCTGGAAGGGAACTGCCACAACGGTATTGTCCGCCTTCTTGATGTTGATGGTTCCGTTCCACGTGATGGTCATGTCGATCGCCATGCCTTTCGTGTGGTTCGTCGCCTTCGAAGGAGGATTGGTGCTTTGCGGCGGGACGGCGAGACCGAACCCGGCGACCATCTCGGCGGCGCCGGCCTTGCTCGCGACATCGCTCCCGTGATTCCACAGGATGTCCACGCCCGCCATCGGGTCGGCGTCCGCCTGCTGGGCGGTGCCGTGTGCCTGTGAGATCCGCCAGCACCAGTGGAACAGGTACGCGCGCTTTGGACTGCGCAGCGTGTTCATCACGTCAACCCTTGCGCCGGCATCGCGCAGGGCCGTGATGAAGGCCTTCGCGCTGGTGCGAAACGGCTCCGCCAGGTCGTCGACGCTCTTGCTGGCGGTGGCATTCTCGTTGGCCCATGACACCCAGAACATCCCGCTCTTCGTCGGCATGGCTACTCCTCGGACGCGTCCCTTCTCAATCAGAAAAACGAACGCGGCGCCAAGATCCGAACAATTCACGCGCGGGGCGTCAAGGAGAATTACGGAACTGACTCTTTGCGACTCTATGTGCGTTAAGCCACCAGGCTCGGAACCGTCGATGATCCCGAGTTGACGCGGCTGTCCAGCCTTGACGATCATCTGCCGCTTGTTCGTGAATCCGACCGAGGACAGTCATGGCGCGACCACTATTCGGCAAAGGTGCGAAGGGTGCGTTGATCGTGGATCTGCAGAACGGGCTCGTGCGGGAGGGTCTGGCGCTCGGGGTTGACGGCGACTTCGGCAGGCGGACGCAGGACGCCGTCCGCGCATACCAGACCAGCCGCGGCGCTGCTCAGACGGGCGTCGTTGACACCGACGAGTGGACGCTCCTCACCGGCAAACCGGTGCCACCGCTCTTCGAGCGCTGCCTTCAGGTGACCGCCGCTTTCGAAGGGCATGACTACACCGTGGCCGCCGGTAATTGGGATGACGCGTGGCTGACGTGGGGCGTCATCGGCTTCACGATGAAGTTCGGCCGCGTGCAGGAGATCGTACGCGCGGTGGCGGCCTCCGCCCCGCAGTGCGTCCAGGACGCGTTCGGCGCGAACGCCAGCGTGCTCCTCGAGACGATGAGCGCGACGAACGAGGAGCAGAAGGAGTGGGCGCAGAGCATCAGCGCCGCCGGCGGGCGTACGCTGGTCGAGCCCTGGCAGTCGGCCTTTGCGGCGTTCGGCGGATTTCCCGAGGTGCAGGCCGCGCAGCGCGCGTGTGCGCGGGAGCGCTATTTCAATCCGGCGCTTGCCGCCGCGGGCAGCCTGGGCCTGACGACGGAGCTCGGCGTCGCCTTGTGCTTCGACATCCACGTGCAGAACGGCAGCGTCGCGAAAGCGGTGCGCGACGCGCTGCCAGTCCTCGGTCCAGCCGATCAGCGTGCGCGCCGGGAAGCCATCGCCAACGGCGTCGCCGACAACAGCAAGTTGGAATTCCGCGAGAACGTGCGCCGGCGCAAACTGGCCATCGCCACCGGTGCCGGCACGGCCAATGGCGTCAGTGTCGTCCTTGCGAACTGGGGTCTGGACGACGTCGCCGCCGTCGTCTGAGTCAGGCCGTCGACAACGACCCGATCTGCACGTTCGTCATCCACCCGAGCATCGGCTCGCGCAATCCGCCGGCGCGCAGGGCGACCCTCTCGAGCAGTATGCCTGCTGACGGCGATGTGAGCTATGTGCGGGTGAGCGGTCGGATGCTAGCGCGTCCGTGGGGGGAACGCCACGCGTCATGCGCGTCGAAGTCTGGCTATAATCGCGCCCTCCAACACCCAACCACGAAGAGGATCGCCACCGTGGCCCGAGTCTTTCTGTCGTCGACCCCGCCTGATGTGGTCGAGTATCGGCACGCCGCCAATGCCGTCCTGCAGCGTCTTGGGCATCAGGTCGTCGGTCTCGTCGCGTTCCAGACGGAGGCTCAGTCGTCGATTCAAACCAGGCCGGCCGACGTCAGCGATGCCGACCTCGTCGTGGTCATCATGGGGTGGACGTTCGGAACCCCTCCCCCCGGCGGGGGTGAGCGTTCGCCGCTGGAGTTTGAGTATCAGCGGGCCCGGTCTCTTGGAAAGCCGATTCTTGTCTTTCTGACGCGCGGCGGCCCCAGGTTCCAGTCGGAGGGCGGCGGCGTGGACGATCTGGAACGTGTCAAAGCGTTCCGCGAACACCTCAGCGCCGAGCATACGGTTAATTCCTTTGCCTCCGTCGGCGAATTCCGTGAGCGGCTGGCGGCGGACATCGCGACCTGGGAGCAGGCGAGAGGCGAGCGCCCTCCGACAGTGACCGTGGATCAGCTTCCCCTTGCCTGGCGGCTGGTCGTCGATTTCAAGGGAAAACCGGATCTGCTCCGCCATCTCGATGCGGGCGCGTTCACCAAAGCGCTGGAGCACTGGGAAGCGCAGTCCGGCGCGGATTCCCGCAAGCCCTGGCCGGAGCGTCTGGAACGGGCGCTGAGCGAACTGGAAAGCAAGCAGTTGCCACACGCGCCGAATCCTCTCTGGCTGGCGTGGATGCAGGCAACGCAGGCGCCGGAGCCGCCGGCTCATGACGGCGGGCCTCGCCCGGCACCGGTTCGAAACGAGCCTCTGGTGAAGAAGCAATCGGACGATGGGCCGCTGCCGTCAACGGAAAGCTCGTCCAAGGCATGACACCGGCCCCCAACTGCTTCGAGGGGACCGGCCGGCTTGCCGAGCGCGTGCGCAATGGCGAGGTCGTCTTCTTCGTCGGTTCCGGCTTCTCGGTCGACAGCGAGCAGAACTCGGCGGTCCGCCTTGTCGGCCGTCTCCTCGCGGGCATCCTGGCGATGATTACCGCGCTCGGCGAAGAGCAGGACGCCGATGCGGGCGAGGCCCGGCACGTGTTCCTCAGGCTGGCGCAGGTCTTCGAGCTGCAGAGCGCGATTCGGCCGCCGGGCGCGCCGCTCGAGCCGGCGCGCTGCATGACCAGGGACATTCTCAAGCTCCTCGCGCGCGACTATTACAACTTCAACGAGTGGTCGGTCAGCGCGCTGACGGTGCTGTCGGGGGAACTGCTCAAGGTCGAGACGTCACGGCGATCCGAGCTGACGAAGCGCATCGAGGCGCTGGCGACGTTCTTCCTGAAGCTCGTTGACGATCCGGAGCCGCTCGATCCGATCGACTGCACGGTCCTCGAGAAATTCGCCGACAACGCGGCGCGGGGCAAGGCGCTGTTCCTGGACATCATGGGATTCGCGAACGAGGCCGTGATGGCGGGCTCGCCGACGGCGCCGAACATTGAAACCGTGGTCACGAGTTACCGCGGGCGCCTCCGCCCGCGGCACCAAGCCCTGGCGCGGCTGGCGCGCGAGGGCAAGGCGCCGGCTCTCGTGACCACGAACTACGATCTGCTCCTCGAGGGTGCCTATCGCCTGGCCGGATTCGTCGATCGAGAAAAAGGCGACGACATCGATGATCTGCCCCCCTCGGCTGTCCCCCGGTTTTCGTGCATCGCCGGGGCCGATCAGTTCTTCAGCCGCGGCGAAGGGTATCGCACCGCACTGTTGTTGAAAATCCATGGCTCGGTGAGCGTCTACCGGGATGTGCGCGACGCGAGGATCAACCCACCGAAACCCGCCGGCGACGGGCCGCTGCGCCGGGCCGACGACGATCCGCTGCGCCGGGCCGACGACGATCCGTGGTCGGCGTACCTTCCGGCAATGGTCTTCACCTACCGCGAAATCCAGACCTGGCGCACGGACGCCTGGTCGCGCGATCTCATCCGGACGTTCCTGCGCACTCATACGCTGGCGCTCTGCGGGTACAGCGGCGCCGACCCGGTCATGCACAGCACCTTCCGGGAGGTTTACGAGGAGCGTGCGAGTGCGCGCCGTACGGACGTCCAGGAGCGCAAGAAGCCCGAGCGGAAGGACGCACCGGTCTTCTTCTTCGGTATTGCCGACCGGCGCGAGTTCTACAGCCTCGAGATCCTGCGCGCGGCCAGCAGCGCCACCGGCTTCGCGAAGCCGGAACTGCTCGACCATCCGAACCATATCGAGTTCTCGGTCGGCGACGGGTTTCCGACGATCGACGATCATTTCCGCTGGCTCGTGCACTGTGTTGTCCGCGACGTGCAATGGCAGGCGCTGACGACGCGGCTCCGCCGCGTCATGCCGAAGCTGCTCAGGCACGATTCCCCCGACAAGGAAGTCGAGGACGTCTGCAGCGCATTCGAGCGGCTGCGCGAACGCGAGCTCGCGGCGGTCGCCTCAATCGCCGATCTGACCAGCGGCCATCCACCGGAGGTCCGGCGCCGAACCTTCGAGCAGGTCGTCGGTTGGACGTGGCATTTCGTGCCTGGGTTGTTGCGGGAGCTCGCGCTGGCGGAGCTCGTCGAAGGACGGAGAGGGGCGGGCCGGCAGATGCGATTGAAGCGTGCATTTCCGTGGTATCAGGCGGCCTCCGACCGCCTGGAATGGACTGCGTGGACAGGCGTCGTCGAGTTGGCGCTGCGGCGGCTGATCGATGCGGTCCGCGACATTCGCACGGGATCGGTGATGGCAGAGGAGAGTCCCCACGCGGCGGCGTCGTTCTCGTTGAGCGATCAGCAGGTGCAGCCGTATGCGATCTGCGTTCGGCTCGCTGGATTCGAGCGTCACGACCGGCCCCCGGCGCTGACAGGCGCCTTTCGACGGGTGACGTATTGGGAATTCGGCGAACGCGAGATTCCATGGCCGCTGCGGCCGGCGCCTCCGTGCCCGCGCCCCGGCGATTTGTGGACGTGGGCCGCCGGCGGCGCAGTGAACCGTAAGTCGGCGCTGCAGCATCTCGGGGTGCAGCCATGAGCGCGGCTCAGCGGGCGGACGTACTCATCACCGCGCTGGAGAAGGTGCTGCGTCCGGTGCTCGGCATCGATCGCGCCGCCAACATCCGCGAGTTTCGCGACGTCGAGGGCGGCGCACGGTATCTCCCGCGGCCGGACGTCCGCATCGCTCACCATTTCGATCTGAAGCCGGCATTCCTGATTTTCGACCCGGCGTGTGGTTCGCTCGGCATCGTGGACGTGGTCCTGCCCGCTCCGGACGATGACGAGAAGAAGACTCGCAAAGCCGTCCGCGATTCGATCGATCGTGCGACCTACGCACGGCATCTGCTCCTCAGGGACCCGCGTCTTCGCGGTCACGCCGCGCTGACAGTCGAGCTGGTGTTGCTCACAGGCGACGAAACGCCGTCGGAGCGCGATGCGCTTGTCACCATCGGTGAAGAACTGCGGAGCGCCCTGCGTGATTCCGATTCGCTCTTCCACGTCGGCATCGGCGTGCTGTGCTATTCAGGGGGCGCGTTCAAGGAGGGCAGTCTGCGGCGCGCGTTTCCGTGGCTGCTGAAGGCAACGAGGGAATGGTTCGGTTCGCCGCATGCGCAGCCCGCCGTGACGCCGGGGAACGGCCGGAGTCTTCGCGAGATCCGCCTGTCCAACTATCGGCTGCCCGGGGATCGCCATCTCAAGCTGTCGCCAACGCGCGTGCATCTCGTGCACGGACCGAACGGCAGCGGGAAGTCGTCCATTGTCGAAGCGCTCGAGCTGGTCACCACAGGCAGCGTCGAGCGGCTGACACGCGCGAGCGAGACAAAGTATGACGGCGTGATCAAGAACCGCGGCAGCAAGGATCCAGCTGCGATCGTGCTCGGGTGGACCGTCGATGGCGGCGTCCGCGTCCTGGATTCGAGCCGGCAGGTCATCGAGACCGGGATCAGCGACGCATTGGCCAAGGAACTGCCGGCCAGCTCGTTCCGGCTCGATCAGCCGCTGATGGATCGGCTCGTTGGCCAGTTTCCACACGAGCGCGCCCGCCATTACCTCGAGACGTTTTTCATCGAGGCGCGCGAGAGTCTCACGGAGTACGGTGCCGCCTCCGACGCATGGCAGCCACATGCGCCGAAGCTGGAGCAGGTGATGAAAACACTGGAGGGCGGCAAACAGGCGCTCGCCAGTCTTGCCGGGTGGCGCGCGGCGCCTACTACCGCCGGCCGCGCCCACGAAGAATTCCCGGTGCTGCTCAATCGCTGGCTCGAGCAGACCGCCGCACTGGACCTCGTCAGGCGTGAGCGGGCGGTCCGCGCGACGGTGAAGTCCGCGCGTGCCACTGGGTGGCAGTCCGACGATCGAACCGTCACGCAGGCCGTCAGCGCGCTGGATGCGGATCGCGACGCGACGGCTTTTGACGGCTATGAGAAGGCATTGGCGGACTCCGTCGCCAAGCTGCAGCAGACGCTCGAACCGCTCACCGCGCCCGCACCGCCATCATCGGGCTCCACGAGCGCCGAGCACGTCACTCCGACACAGGTCCAGACGCTCAATGCAATTGGACTGTGGCTCTACAGCACGGACGTATTCAGGGCCGAAGGGCCGTTCGGCGACGCCGTGGCGCGGGTGATCGGTTCGGGTCAGGTGGGTGCCTACGGCACGCTACCCATTGGTGGCGACAAGTGGGCGGACCTCGCGATCCAGCAGGTTGATGCGGCGCTGAACGCGTGTAAGACCGTCCAGGGTGGCCAGGACCCGCCGCGATGGCCGCTGCCGGGCGAATGTCCGGATTACGACGGAGCCGCCAACGCGCAGCGCGCGCTGTTGGAAGCGGCGAAGAAGGTCTCGACGCAGTTCGTCGACAAGCTGCGCCCGCAGCCAGGCCACAGCGGCGAGTACGACGGGTCGCTGATTGCGGCGATCAACGAGATGATGGCGCTCTTCACGCCGGCGCGATGGGCATATAGCGACATCCGCCTGCCTTCGACGGTCAAGGACGGAAAGGTGGGCGTCAACATCGAGCTTGGCGAGCACGAGCGTCCCGTGCGCGCCGAACTGCATCTGAACACCGCGGAGCTCAATCTGTTCACGGTCGCGCTGTTCCTCCTGTGCGCGACCCGCATCCACAAGCCGCTCAACGTGCTGCTGATGGACGACCCGCTGCAGAACATGGACGAGTTGACGGCTACCGCTCTCGCCCGTGGACTGGCCAAACTCATCCGCTTATGGGCCCGGATGGGGCGGCGTGAGGAAGTACTTCTGCTGTTTCACGGCTCCGGCGATCTCGAACGCTTCGGCGCCGAAGTGCCGGCTGCAAAGTACCAGCTGCCGTGGCTCACGCCGAGCGCCTCTTCGTCGGAGATCACCATCGAGGCGGTCGGCACGGCCGGTGACGTGCTCGTCGTGCAGCCGATCAAACACCTCATTGATGTCAAAGCGCGACCACAGGAGCCCGCAAGCGACACGAGCGCACTTTAGCTGACAGAAACGTCCGCGATTGCGTGGAGCCGGAGCCGGAGGAATTGCCGCTTGCCGTCCATTATCGGATCACGCTAGAGTGCGCCTCGCCATTTCCCCAGAAAACCGATTGCGGCTGTCACCGTGCCTCGCACGCTCCTGAAGAGGTTCGTTCATGTCCAACGCCGGGAAACTCAAGCTGAATCTCACCGACGTCCATGGCTCACCACTGAAAGAGGACATCACGGTGAGCCTGCGGCATGCCAGCCGAGGTACCGAGCTCCGCGCGCGGATCAAGAGCGGGAGGGCGACGATCGCCGACCTGGCGGTCCAGCCCGATGGCGTCTATAGCCTCAGGATCGATCCGCCTTCGTACCTGCCGATGGCGCAGTTCGTGTCGATCAAGTCGACGGGGGTGACTCCGCTCGACGTCACCTTTGCCGTCGATCCCGGCAAGGTGAAGAAAATGCAGCCGCCGGCCTATGCGAACCTGTCAACGGACGCGCGAAAAGTTCTCGACGCCAGCGACGCGGTGAAGTTCTTCGAGCAGAAGTCCGGTGAAACGCTGTATGCGGCGTTCGACGAGCTGCGCTGCGCCGGGCTGCTGAACATCTTCGCGAAGACCACCGCCACGACATTCGCGTCGGGGCGCAGTGTGCTGTCGTATGTGTCGAAACTGATCGAGCTGCGACGCGATCGGTTCTTCGCCTCGGTGCCGCAGGAACTGCGCGAGGAGACGAAAAATGCCGTCGCGTCCGGCCTCTTTGCCGAGGTCAGCGGGTCGCTTCATCACCCGCCGGACGGATTCGCTCCCGCCGGGAGCTACAAAACGGCCGATCACTACGGAAACCTGCAGCTGACGTTCTTTGCCAATGGCAATGACTGGTGTGCGGACATCGACATCGACGATGCCGCAGGGCTGGCTCACGCGTTTCAGGTCATTCGCAACACGCTGACCAATCGCCCGACCCATCCCTACGACATCCACCAGATCCTCGTGCACCACCAGCACATCGATCCCGGGTACGTCCTTGCCGTCTGAATACCTGGCCATTCCGGCAGACGCCGACGTGAGGTCGGCGCGCGTGTGGGTCGGACGGACGGTGAAGGGGCCCGCGGATCCGTCTCGCGTCTGGCTCGAGCACCGCCATAGCGGTGCTCGTGTGCCGCTCGGGCAATGGCAGTCGTGGAACGTACCGGGGGATCCGGGAGCGTTCATCGATTACCAGCGGATCACGGTACCTGCGCTCGAGCCTCGTACCCGCTACACCATGGCGCTGAAAGTGGACGGCCGTGAGGTGGCGAGCTGCGAGGTGACGACGCTGCCGCAGGCGCTCCCCCTGGCAACCGAGCGCCCGTTCACGATGCTGATCGGGTCCTGCTTCTGCCGCCTGCAGGATGCGAGCGGACGCGTTGGCCGGACGTTCGCTCAGCTCCCGGACGGTGCACGCCCCGACGTGAAGATCCTGATGGGCGATCAGGTGTACCTCGACAGCCCATGGTTTCGATTCGTGCGCCCGCACTCCGACAAAGGTCTGGCTGGCGGATTCCTCGACCACTATCTGCAGACGTGGGACCAGGCAGGCGATCAACAGGGATTCAAGCTGCTCCTGCGAACCGGCGCGAACTACTTCTGCGCCGACGACCACGAATTCTGGAACAACGGTCCCTTTCCCAGCAGCTTCGCCGTCAATACCTGGACCGAGGGCGGCCGCCACGCATGGTGGACCCGTGCGACCGATCTGTTCCGCGCATTCCAGTCCGAGCGCAGCTTGTCGCAGTTCCGCGTCGGCAATCTTCAGGTCGCGATCCTCGACACGCGCGTCAACCGTCGTCCCGATCGATCGGGGTTCGTCACCGATGCCGACTTTACGGCGCTCGAGGCGTGGCTGAAGTCGCTGGTGATGCCGGGCGTGCTCGTCCTCGGGCAGCCGGTGTTCGCGACGCGGGCCGGATTCATGGGCCGGTTCGCCGATTGGAACCTCCCCGATTTCAAGCAGTACGAAGCTCTGTGCAGGCTTCTGCTTTCGAGCCGGCAGTCGGTGGTGATTCTCACCGGCGACGTGCACTACGGGCGTATCGCGGTCGCGACGTTGCCGTCGGGCGGAGAGCTTGCGGAAATCATTTCCTCGCCGATGGCGCTGGTCGATCGTTCCGCCGGGGGCAAGTGGCACCCGGCCCCCGGCTTCTTTCCGGCCGAGGCGATGCCGGGACTGGCGCGCCTCAGTGTGACGCACGTCGCGAAGTGGCAGCGGTTCGCGAATCATTTCGTGACCCTGGAATGCAGCGACCACGGCGGCGGTCTGCGCCTCCGCGTGCGGACGTGGGAGACGGAGCCTGTCGATGCCATCAGCCGCGGCGAGGTTGTCGCCGACCGGTTTTTCAAGAGGGTAGCGTAATGATTTCGTCTCGCATCTCAGGGGCATCGCAGCGGAATTCGAAGCTGCGGGAGGTTCGCGCGAAGGGCGCGAACAAGGCGTGGGTCGCCACCCGCCGGAAGGGCATGGTGGGGCCGGGAACGGTACTGCTCGTCGGTGGCGCCAGCATTCTCGACTTTCGCCTTCGCGTCGCCCAATCGCATCTGCGTCACGACCTGCTTCCGAGCTTCTGGTCGATCGCCGGCGTCATGAGCGCGCGCGACCGCGTGCTCACGGTACCGCTCGACGAACAGCTGGCGCCAACCGACGTCCCATCGCACAACGCGATCCACGAGTGTCCGCTTTCCGCGTACGACGATCCGCGGAGGTATCCCAACATCGCGGTGGTGAACTTTGCCCGCCACGGCGAGGTGATCGCGAAGAACGTGCGCCGCCTGAGCCACCAGCGCAGCGCCATCGATCTGCCGCACCTGCTGGTGCAATGGCTCGGATTTGTCTGGGGCGCCGCCGCCGCACCGAACCCGCTGGTCCAGAGCGTCGGCATTCCTGGCGCAGCGCTGACCGAGACCGCATTTGGCATGAGCGGCATCGAATTGACGCCCGGTATCGCGTCCGGTGCGAGCTGTCCGGAAGCCGTGTGGCAATCCGCGGTCTGGTGGCACGAGTATTACGCGCGAACGTCAGACATCCGCATCGATGGGCAACGCGTGGACCGTCGCTCGGCCGGCGGCGGTGAAGACCCTGTTTCGATCGTCCCATGGGGCGAATGCGTCATTCGTCAGCCCGCCGCCGCTGTCGTCGAACGTGCGGGCAGTACCAGGAAGGAAAGCGAGTAGGGGGTTATGCCGAAACGCTCACTGATTCTCGCGGGTGGAGGGCTCAAGGTGGCCTTCCAGGCTGGTGTTCTCCAGGTGTGGCTGGATGAGGCCGGCCTGCAATTCGATCATGCCGACGGCGCCAGCGGCGGCTGCTTCAATCTGTTGATGTACTGCCAGGGCATGAGCGGCCGGAAAATCGCGGACAACTGGCGAACGCTCGATCCGTTCCTGCCGGTCAATCTGAACTGGCCGCAGCTGTGGAAGTTCATGCACGCGCGCTCGGTGTTCACCTACGACCGTTTCCGGCAGCGCGTCCTGTCGTTCTGGAAGATCGACTGGGCCCGCGTGCGCCAGGGCCGGCTCGGCACGTTCAACGTCTTCAATTTTTCCAAGAAGCAGCTCGAGGTGGTGACCAACGACCGTATGACCGAGGACCATCTCATTGCCTCGGTGTCGCTGCCGATGTGGTTCCCTCCCGTCGAAATCGCCGGGGACACGTACATCGACGCGGTCTATATATCCGATGCGAACGTCGAGGAAGCGATCCGCCGCGGAGCCGATGAGATCTGGGCGATCTGGACGGTCAGCACCCGCGACGAGTGGCGCGATGGATTCGTGAACCAGTACTTTCACATCATCGAGACGACCGCGGACACGAACTTCTTCGGCATCTGGAACCGCATCGAAGAGAACAACCGCCTGATCGCATCCGGGCAGGACGGTGAATTTGGCCGCGCGATTCAACTGCGCCTGCTGCAGGCGGAGGTGCCGCTCCATTACCTGATCAATCTCTCGCGAGACCGCATGGCGGAGGCGGTGAATCTGGGCGTTCAGACGGCGCGCGCCTGGTGTGCCGCGAACCAGATACCGCTGCCAAATACGGGGGCGCCAGTGCCGCCGCCGACCCCACCGTCGACGACCTCACTCCGCTTCACCGAGCAAATGAAGGGATACGCCGGTTCCGGTGAAACGGATCCGCAGACAGGATACGAAAAGGGCAAGAATGCGCGGACGCCGTTGACGGTACGGCTCACCATTCAGATGCGCGACGCCGATGCCTTCATCACAGATCCGATGCATCGCGCCGACATCGAGGGCATCGTCACCTCTCCCCTGGTTGGCGGCGAACGCCCTGTTCGGCAGGGTGTCTTCAACCTGCTCGTCCACGATCAGGACCCACGGCGCAAGCAGATGCGCTACCGGATCTTTCTCAACGATGACGATGGACAGCCCGTCACGTTGGTCGGGGTCAAGAACGTCAACGACGACGAGGGGATTGATCTGTGGCACGACACGACCACCTTGTACGTGACCCTGTTCGAGGGGCAGGTGGAAGAGGCCGATGAGGCCGACGCGGTCGTCCGCGGCGCCGGCGTGATTCGCATCGAGCCGCTCGATTTCATGGCGCAGATGACCACGTTTCGGACTGAAGGCGGCCCGCTCACGACGCAGGCAGCCATCCTCGCGCGGTTCGGTCTGCTGTTCATGGGCAAGCTGTGGGATGTCTACGGTCCACGTACGGTCTAGTCGGCAGTCTAGTCAGCATCTAGTCAGCAGTCTTGGTCAGCAGCGTGTAGAGGTCGGGTGATGGATTACGACATCGTCATCGTTGGCAGCGGGTTTGGCGGCGCCGTGTGCGCGTACCGGCTGGCCACTTCGGGTGCCAAAGTGCTGGTCCTCGAGCG
>JAICQE010000099.1 GCA_025938035.1 Vicinamibacteria bacterium | reverse complement strand
TGGGCTACCCCGCAGGGGTAGGAGTTCTCTGGCACGCCACGGATCGGATGGCGATACGTGGGGAAATCGATTTCTCGCGAACGGCCGCCAGCACCGAAACGAACTCGACGCTGCTTCCAAATGAGACCGAGGAGCTGACGACACGGCTGATCCGTCCCGGGGTGAGCGCGCTGTTCTAACGGCTGGAGCGCTTCCAAACCGCATAGCCACGGAGACGCGAAGTCACGGAGAAGTCGGACCTGAGAACTCCGTGTTTCCGTGCCTTCGTGGCTACGTGGAAGTAGAAACTACTCCAGGTATCCTTCGCTACTGACCGCGTCCGCCGGCTCCGTCGCCGCGGCCACCGCCGCGGCCGCCACCGCGACCGCCGCCCCGTCCGCCACCGCCGCCAAACGACGGATAGGGCCGTGGGTTGATCATCAGCCGGTCGAGGAAGAGGTCGATCGACGCCGCCATCACTTCAACCGCGTCGGGTGCGTTGTTGTCGAACGCGTGGTCGGCGCCCTGGATCAGCGTCAGCGTCGTCGGCACCTTCAGCGCATGGAGCTTGGTGAAGAAATCGACGCTCGACGCCACCGTGATCGTGTTGTCGTTCGTGCCGTGAATGAAGATTGTCGGCGCGAACTTGTCGCTGATATACGTCGTCGGTGAAGCTGCCGCTATAGCCTCCGGCGTCGCCTGTCCCTGCGGCCAGAGGCTGCCGGCGATCTGCGCGCTTGCCAGCGGATAGACGCCGATCGAGGCGTTCACATCGGAGCTGACGCCGGGATTGCCCAGGTCGCCCTCGAATTCCGTCCTCCCGTTCGTGCCTGCGGCCATCAGCGACAGCATGCCGCCGGCCGAGTACCCGGCGACAACGATTCTGTTGGGTTCGATTCCGAGCTTCCCGGCGTTGGCGCGGGTCCAGCGGATCGCCGCCTTGACGTCGTGGATCTGCGCCGGCCAGAAGCCCTCTTTCGCCAGCCGGTAGTTGGCCGAGATGTTCGTGTAGCCCCGCGCCCCGAGCGCCTTGGCGTCGTTGATGATGTAGCCGGCGCTCTTGTTCCCGGCGAAGAAGCCGCCGCCGAAGAGATGAATGATCGCCATGCGCTTCGGCGTCACGCCCTGGGGCGGCTGGTAGACGTCGAGCTTGAGATCGATGGTCCCGGCCTTGGCGAAGACGACGTCCTTCTCGACGAGCCGAAGGTTCCCGATGTCCGGGGCGGCGGGTCCCTGCGCGCGTGCCGCGATTGCGGTCAGCGCGGGTGCTGCGGCCAGTGCAGTCGATGCTTTGACGAATCCTCGCCTGGTGACTCGGGCCATGCGTCTCTCCTCTGCGTGAGCGGGTTGATGATGACGGCGGAATCATAATGCATTCGGCGGCGCCTCGAATTGCGGCTCGCGCACTCCCGGGGGCACGAACCGCGCGAGCATCAGCAGTCCCGGGATGCCGAGCACCATCGTCAACAGGAAGAACGCCGGCCAGCCGACGGCGTTGACGGTGAACCCGGTCACGGGCCCGGCGACGACGCGCGGCAGTGCCATCAGGCTCGAGAAGAGCGCGTACTGCGTGGCGGAGAAGCGCTTTTCGGTGAGCCGCAGCAGGAGCACGCCGAAGGCGCCCATGCCCAGGCCTGCGGTGAACACCTCGAACCCGACACCGCCATACATCGCCACGAGGTTAGGGCGGTCGAGGACCGAGAGCAGGAAGTAGCCGGCATTCGAGAAGATCTGAACCACGCCGAAGATCCAGAGCGCATGGCCGAGGCCGGCGATCGTCGTGACGATCCCCCCGGCGAACGTTCCGAGGACGGTCAGCACGACCGAGAGCGACGCCAGCGCGATGCCGCGATGCACGGCGTCGTAGCCCATGTCGATCAGGAACGGGCGGGTGAGCGACTGCGTGAGCTGATCGCCGAGCTTGTAGAGAACGACGAACGCGAGGATCTCCAGGGCGCGATGGCGGCGGAGCATTTCGGCGAACGGCAGCCACACCGCATCGCGCAGCGTCCGTGGCGGCGCCGGCCGCGCCTCCGGTTCCGGCGAACGCCACGTCAGCGCCACCATCAGCGCGAAGACGAGCGCGAGCAGCGCGTTGACGGCCGGCCAGCCGATGCGGGCGGCGAGCGTAATCGCGGCTCCTCCCGAGACGAGCATCGCCGCGCGATAAAAGGCCAGCCGCGCGCCGACGGCCGCTCCCTGTTCCTCCTTGCGCAGCACCTCCACGGCGTACGCGTCGATGGCAATGTCCTGCGACGCGGAGGCGATCGCGATCGCGACGGCGAGCGCCCCGACGACCCAGATCGCATCCGGCCGTTCACCGGCGCCCGCCAGCAGCAGCACGAGGGCCGCCAGGACAATCTGTGTCACCGCCATCCATCCGCGGCGCCGTCCCCAGAACGGCGGCACGTACCGATCCATGAGCGGCGACCAGATCACCTTGAACGACCACGGGGCCTGCGCCAGCGTCAGCAGGCCGACGACGCGGAGGTCCACGCCGATGTCGCGCATCCAGTCCGGAATCGCGTACCAGACGAGGCCCAGCGGGAGGCCGGACGCGAACGAGAGCAGCGACACGGAGAGCGTGCGTCTCGATCGCAGCGCCGCGAGGAGGACGGTCAGCGAAGAGGCAGACGCGGATTTCATTTCCGTGGCGCGAACCCTGCGGGTTCGCGAGCGAGCCTGAAAGGCTCGCCCCACGAAATCCTCGCTACACGCATTCGAAGGACACTAATTCGTCGCGGCAATCGGCTCGACCACCAGGAACTCGACGAGATCGAACACGTTCCGGCGATGGCTGCGCCGGTCTTCGGCCACGGTGGAAGACGAGGTCGTGACGATGACGAGATCGAGGCTCGGGATGACGAAGATGTACTGACCGCCGAAACCCCATGCGAAGTAGGCACGATGGCCGCCCAGCTCCCGCATCCACCAGCCGTAGCCGTACTCCTGGCCGCTCCAGAACGAGCGCGCCCGGGTGATGAACGACCGATCGATCCACGATTCGGGCACGATCTGACGTCCCTTCACCCGCCCACGATCGAGGTAGAGCTGCCCGAAGGCCAGCATCTGCCGCGGCGTCATCAGCATGTCGTTGCCGCCGAAGTAGATGCCCTGCGGGTCCCGCGGCCACTGCGGCAGAGTAAAGCCGAGCGGCGCCGCGAGCTGCTCGTTGGCGAACTGCCACGTGCTCTTCCCGGTGGCTTTCGTGAGGATCGCGGACAGCAGGTGTGTGTTGCCCGTGCTGTAGTCCATCTCGCTTCCCGGCGCGCTCAGCAGCGGACGCGCCAGCGCGTGCTGCACCCAGTTGCGGCTCTGCACCCACGCCCCGTAATTCCGGTTGCTCGTCGTCTCCAGGCCCGACCTCATCGTCAGCAGGTCTTCGACCGTGATCTTCTGCTTGGCCGGGTCGCGATCCTTCGCCAGGGCGGGGAAGTAGCGGACGATTGGTGTGCCGGTGTCTGGAATGAGGCGACGGTCGATGGCAACGCCGACCAGCGCGGAAATGATGCTCTTGGCCGCCGATTTAATGTTGGCCAGGCGCGTGGCACGCGCGCCGTTGTAGTAGCGCTCGACCAGGATCTCGCCGCGCCGGCTGACGATCAGGCTGTGCAGGCGCGGCAGATCGGCGGCGAGCGTCAGCGCCTCCTCGAACCGCGGCGCTAACGGGGCGCGACGCGCTTGTTCCGCAGGGCTGGTAGCCGCCACCAGCAGGACACACCCGAGCCCGACGGTCGCCGTCAACGCGGATTTCATCTCGTGGCGCAAACCCTGCGGGTTCGCGAGCGAGCCTGAACGGCTCGCCCCACGAAATCCGCGCCACGCGCATTGGACCGATGCGCTAGTCGGTGAAGACGGTAAGTGTGCGCGACTGAATCAGCCATGTGCCGTTGCGCTTGACGAGCCGGTCTTCGGAACGTCCCATTGCCGCCGCCGTCATCTTGCCGTCGCTGTCGCGTCGCACCGTCTGCCAGTAGGACTGGTGCAGCGCCTCGCCCGGCTTCGGGAACGAGATGCGCACGTTGCTGACCACGTGGTACAGATTGGCCGTTGGCAGTCCCTTCGCCTTGTTCGCGTCGCGCCGCTGAATGAGGCCGGTCACGATCCCGCGAATCGCGGCGTGCCCCTTGCTGATGCTGCCGTTCGAATCGATCGTCGCGTCCTCGGTGAACACCGCAACGTAGCCGTCGGCGTCCAACGAATCAACCGCCCAGACGTAACGGGCCATGACGTCCTCGACCGCGATACGGTCCTCGTAGGTACCGAGAGCAGACGAGCCTGACACGGCTCGCCCCACGACCCTGTCCTGCGCCGTGGCGAGCACGGGTGCGGTCAGGAAGACGATCACCGCGGCGTGATGCAGGCGCATGGCGTATCCCTACTTTGCCTGTGCGCTGTTGAACATGTCGCGGGTCATGCGCCATTCCCCGTTCGGCTGGCGACGGTAGATGCGGAGAAAGTTTCCACTGGTCTTCGCCGTGGGACCGCCCGCCCTCGGCGTCGCCTCGACGGTGAACGTTCCCCGCTGATACGCCAGGTCGCCATCCACGACGGTTTCGACGGGCGTCCAGGTTTCGACAATGTCGAATTGTTTGAACACGCGGCCGTTCGCTTCGTCGTTCGCCGCTTTGCCAACCAGCGGCGCCCGGCCGGACGCGATCATGATGTGGTCGTCGGTCGTCAGGCTGCTGAGCGTGGCGATGTCCTCGTCGTTGATCGCCTTCAGATAGCGCCGGTTGAACTCGGTGATTGCCGCGAGATCCTGCTCCACCGTCGGCCTGGCACCCGCAGGTCTGGACTGGGCAGCCGGCGTGCCCGCGCCGGCCAGGATCGCCGCCACAATCGTCAGTGCCGCCACGTATGTGCGCATCACCACGCCTCCGGAACCCCGTCGTAGCGGAGAAACTTGCCCGTGTCCGCGATCGTCACCGCGTCGATGGTCTTGATCATGTTGCCCACGGTGAACGACGTCTCGAGCATGCCCTTGAACTGGCCCTTCAGATACATCTGGTGCTCCGTAAGCGTCGGCCCGGGGTTGAACATCACCACGGTGACACCGTCGCCTTTCACCGATGCGGCCACGAGCTGCATGGCCCGGTTGAGCGCCGCCTTGCTGCTCCGATAAAAGATCGCGCCTCCGCCCGCCTGCGGTCCGGTCAGCGATCCGTTGCTCGAGCTGATGGCGATGATCTTCTTCAATCTGCTCGCCCTGACGTTCTGGAAGAGCATCTCCGAGACGAGGAGCGGTCCTTTGACGTTGACCGACAGGATCGTGTCGAGCAGCTCGTACCGCATCTTGCCGAAGTTCTGCGTCGTCCAGTCGCCGGCGCAGGCGTCGTCTTCCGGCGCACACACGCCGCGATCGTTGTAGACGCCGGCGTTGTTGATCAGCACGTCGATCGGCACGTTTGCCAGACGGGAGGCGAGCGCTCGCACCTGCTCCACGCTGGTGACGTCTACACGCTCGATGCGAATCGTCTTGTACTTCCCGGTCAGCTCGGCCAGCGTCGCCGGTAACTCGGACCGGCGATGCGTGGCGATCACCGTCCAGCCGCGCGCGAGATACTGCTTCGTGAATTCGAGGCCGATGCCCGAGTTGGCGCCGGTGACCAGCACGGTCTGCGCCTGCGCCACACCGGAGCCGATCGGCAGCGAGAGGACCACCAGGGTTATGGCTGCGAGCAGATGTCGTGTATGCGCCACGGCGGTGGCCTCCTCAATCAAGCAGCTACTGCGATCGCGACGCCGCCGCGGCCGTATAAATGTAGTCGCCGCGGGCGGCTTCATCCTTGTCCGCTGCATTCGCGGCGGCATGAAACACCACGGCGCCGGGCGTTGCAGGCGCCGTCCACACAACCGTCCATTTCGCGACGCCAGGTTCGGCGAGCGCGGTCCCGTCCTGCCGCTGGTTGGCGTATTGAACCTTGCCCGGCTCGATCTTGATCCGTTTTTCTTCACCAGGGCCGGGGGCCAGCGTGCCCGCCTGCGCGCCGCCGCTCTCCATCCGCGCGGACAGCTGAAAGCCGCCCATCGCCATGCCGGGACGGGAGAGCGTGATGGTGAGCGGGTAGCGCTCGCCGGCGGCGAATCGCTCCGGAACGCCGGTCAGGGTCAGTTGCCCCGGTTTCGTATTGACGGCCGCCTCGAAGTGGCACGCATCGCAGGCCGTTTCGCCGAAGCCGCCGGTAAATCCGGGAGGCGCGCCATCGGCGTAGGCGGCGGCCGAGGACGCTGCGGGACCGACGGAGATAATCGCAGCGGCGGCGAATGTCACCGCGGCAGTCGTTACCGCGCAATTACGACACACCGAGGCACAGAGGGCACCGAGAGATTTCCGTAACACTCGGTGTCTCAGTGTCTCGGTGTGTCGGATTCCGATCACTAACCCGCGGTCGTTGTAATGATCCGGCCGATCTTGTTGGCGTCGGTCCCGAACCACATCGACTTCGTCGGCGCATGGAAGTGCATGTGCCGGATGTTGCCGCTCACCGTGTTCACCGAGAAGAACTTCTCGGTCTTCGGGTCGAAGCCGACGAGCTGCTTGAGTGGTCCGGTCTCCGAGAACCACAGACGTCCCTGGTCGTCCTTGGTCAGCGCGTACGGCCGCGAGCCCGCGCCGCCCGGCGCCTGCCATTCTTTCGCTTCGCCGGTCTTGGGATTGATCCGGCCGAGGAAGCCGCGAGGCTCATCGACGTACCACATCATCCCGTCCGGCGTCGTTTCGATGCGGCGGGATCTCGACGCCTCGTTCGCCTGCTTGAACGGCGTGACGCTCAGCGTGGCGGGATCGATCCGGACGAGCGTGTTCGTGCGGAACAGCGCCACCCATGGGTACCCGTCCTTGTCGATCACGATGCCGTACGGATTCGACGGCTGCGCATTCGGCGTAATCAGATCGACCTTCTCGGTCTTCATGTTCAGCCGGCCGATGCGGTTCGACCCCTGCGAGGTGAACCAGATGTTGCCCTTCCCGTCGAACACGTGCGTGTGCGGATCCTTCGCCTCGCCGGTCATGATCACCTTGAGGCCGCCGCCGTTCGGGTCGAGCCGGCCGATGCGTCCGTTGCGATTGCCGGTGTACCAGACGATCCCTTGCGGATCGACGTTGATGCTGTGGGGATTGGTCCCTTCCTCGATCTCGTAGCGCTTGAACTGCTGCGTCTTCGGATCGAAGTGCGCGATGTAGTTGCCGGCCTGGCCGACGAACCACACTTTGCCGTCCGGCGCGACCGCCGGATCACGCGTCCGGCCGCCCCATTCGACGTCCCACTCCTTGAGGTCGACTTTGCCCTGTTGCGCGGCGACCGGCGGCTGCCACGCCATGAGGACGGCGGCGCACGCCAGTATGACCAGTCTCATGAACACCTCCGATTAATGGCGGCATTGTACAAGGCCTCGGGCCTCAGGCCTCAGGAATCAGGCGCTCAGTTATGATGCCGTCGATGACGCAAAAGCTCCTTTTCTTCGCGGTCTTCGCCTCCGTCGCGCTCTTTGCGGTAAACGCACGTATGACGACGGCTCAGCCGCCGCAGGAGCGGTTTCCGGCGCGCGGCGTCGGCGCGTCGGAAGAGACCCTGCATTCGACCTTCGCCACGTACTGGGAGTGGAAGCTGACAACTCAGCCGGAGCTGGCGACCCGATTCGGCCGGCCGGAGTTCAACGATCGCTGGCGCGATCTGTCGAAGCGCGGCCGTGACCGCGTGCGTGAACGGCGCAAGGAGTTCCTGCAGCAGATGGTTTACATCGCCTCCGGGAACCTCACGGGCGCCGACCGGCTCAGCGCGTCGCTCTTGCAGTGGGAACTGCGGAACGATCTGGACATGGAGGCGTACCGCAATCTGGTGTCCGGCGTCTCGCAGCAGGGCGGGCAGCACAGCGACGTCCTGAGCGTGATCGACCAGATGCCGGCCCGCACCATCCGCGATTACGAGAACATCGTCGCGCGCCTCAACGCCGTCCCGGTCCTCGTCGATCAGTATCTGGCGTTGCTGCGCGAGCAGATCGCCGCGCGCACGACGCAGCCGCAAATCGTGGTCGACCTCGTGGTCGAGCAGGTCGCGGCGCAGCGCAAGATGCCGGTGGGGCAGACCCCGCTCCTCGCCGCGTTCCAGAGGTTCCCCCGGGAGATCGGGGCCGCCGATCAGAAACGGCTGTTGAGCGCCGCGACCACCGCCTACGAACAGAAGTTCGTGCCGGCGTGGACCCGTCTGGAGACATTTCTCCGCGAGACATACCGGCGCAGCGCGCGCGCGGGGATCGCGGTGACGACGCTGCCGGGCGGGCGCGCCCTGTATGAAGCCGCCGTCCGGTTCCATACGACCACGTCGATGACGCCGGAGGAAATTCATCGTCTCGGCCTCAGCGAAGTGGCGCGCATCGAACAGGAGATGGAAAAGGTCGCGCGCGCCGACGGATTCACCGGGCCGGTGACGGCCTACGAGACGTCGCTGGGAAATCGTCCCGGCATGCGGTTCACCAGCCAGCAGGAGATGCTCGACTATGCGCGGGACATCCTTGCCCGCGTCCAGCCGGCGATGCCGAGGCTGTTCAAGCGGCTGCCGAAGATGCCGGTGAATATCCGCCCGATTCCACCCGACCGCGAAGCGTCGACGGCGTCGAACTACGAGGCCGGGACCACCGATGGCGCGCGTCCGGCGTGGTTCAACATGAACACGTACCGGCCGCAGGACCAGTTCAAGTACGACATCGAGGCGCTGGTGCTGCACGAGGCCGTGCCGGGTCACCATCTGCAGACGGCGCTGGCGCGCGAAATCGAGAACCTGCCGGAGTTCCAGCGCGCGTTTTCCACGACCGCATTCGGCGAAGGATGGGCGCTCTATGCCGAATCGCTGGGAGCCGAGCTCGGCGGTGTGGTCTATCGGGATCCGCCGAGCCGGATGGGTCAGCTGGCGAACGAACAGTTCCGCGCCGTGCGGCTCGTGGTCGATACCGGCATGCACGCGATGGGGTGGTCGCGCGACCGGGCGCGTGAATACTTCAAGCTGCACGTGCCGGCGCAGTCGTTGGCCGAAATCGATCGCTACATTGCGTGGCCCGGCCAGGCGCTGGCCTACAAAGTGGGCCAGCTGAAGATTCAGGAGCTGCGTCAGCGGGCGCAGAAGGCGATGGGGCCGAAGTTCGACGTCCGCGAATTCCACGACGCCGTGCTGCGGAACGGCCGTCTGCCGCTCGACCTGCTCGAAGAGCAGGTGAACGCCTACGTCAAAGGCACACCGTAGCTTCCGCTCTCAGGTGTACTCGTCGTGTCCGCCTTCCCGCCTCCGCTAAAGCTCCGGCGGACAGGCCGGCGGCCCTTCACCGCGAGCCGGCGGCTTCGCGATCGCGCTTGCGGCCGTAGCTGAGCGCGTTCGGGAGCGCGTAGTTCCCTTCATGGCAGGAGTACTCGAACATCTGATAGCTGTCGTCTCGATTGAGCGGCAGCCGCACCGTCCACGGTCCCGAGTACACCTTTGGATCGGTAATCGTGACCGAGTAATCGATGGTGTCCGCGTTCACGCGCGTGAACCGCTCGACGACGTGCATGGCGTCGGTCTGGGGAATGCCGCGCATCCGGCCCGTCGCCGCGCTCGTCGCGATCGACCCCTTGCTGTTGTAGTTCGTCGTTTCGACGACCAGCGTGTTGCCCTCCCAGCGGCCGCGCGGCTCGCCGTTCCACTGCTTGATGCGCTCGTTGAGTCGCGGGCGCCCGTCGATCGGAATGATGCGCGTCTCGTGGATCATCTCGAAGGCGATCACCACGAAGCCGGGAATCTGGATGATCTCGTAGGCGTTGTTGTAGCCGGCCGTGAACATGCCGGCCGGATGCCCGCGCGTGATGCAGCGCACCCAGGGCGTTTCGTGCTCGGGCGCGTCGGGAATGTGCGCGAGGTCGTAGTCGCGTTTGTCCTCCGCCCACTTCATCACCGGCACGCGGCCGTCGGGCGGATCGACCACCATCGAGCGGCGGCGTTCGCTGACCTTGTGCGTGTGATCGGCGAACTCCGGCGCGGGGCCGGTGCCGGCGTCGCCGCCTCCGGTCCGCGGCGCCGCCGGTTTCGGGTCGGGTGCCTCGAACGGCGTGCTGTCGAAGTTGATCCAGATGCCCTGGATATCGGGTTGACCGTCGGGCGTGCGGCCCTGTTTCCAGGCTTGCGCCGCATCCGTCACCGCGACTCCGCCGACCATGACGATCCCGAGCACCACCCGCAGTAAAGGCCACGATCTCATGTCGCCCTCCCGGTTGGGGCGGATCTTACCCCGCCAGGCGACCAAGAACTAAGGACCAGGGACCTAAATGCACGTCCGCCTGAAGGCGGACACTACGTCCGGTCCGCCTGAAGGCGGACACTACGTACTGAAACCGGCGAGCGCCTCTTCTTCCGTTTCGCAGAGGTCGAACACGGCGTCGAGCCGGCTGACGTGCAGGAGGTGACGCATCCGCGGTGTCGGGGCGATGAGCTTCAGGCGCTTCGACACGCGCGCCATCGAGATGTGTGCGGAGACGAGGGCGCTCAGGCCGGAGGTGTCGATGTCGGTCACGTTGGCGACGTTGACGATCACGGATTCGGTGCCGCTCTCCAGAAGCTCGGCGACGCAGTCCTTGAATCGGGCGTCGCTGCCAGGGTCGCTCAACACGAGCCGCCCCGACACGTCGAGCACGACGACTGGTCCCACCTCCCGCTTCTCAATCTGCATCTCCATCCCCTGACGTGCGCCGTATAATCCGCGCACCCATTTTTTCACACCGCGTCCCCTTAATGTCCCTGTCGCTTCACAGCCGTGATGTCGGCGAAGTTACCGTCGTGACCTGCGCCGGGCGAATTGTCGAAGGTGAGGAGAGTACGGCCCTTCAGGCGCACCTCGATGCGCGAATGGCTGTAAATCCGCACATCCTGCTGCACCTCGGCGACGTGACCTTCGTCGACAGCGCCGGTCTGGGCATGCTGGTGCGCTATCTCACGCGTGCACGGAATTCCTCCGGCACGCTGCGCATCTGCGCCGTTTCGCCGGCACTCGACCAGGTCCTCACCGTGACGCGCCTGAAGCCCGTCCTCCAGCTGTTCGACACGGAGAGCGAGGCCATTGCCGATGCCCATCGACACAGGCGCGACGTCTTTGCCGCGCCGGATATCCTGTGCGTCGATCGGTCCGACGACGTGCTGGCGTACGTACGCGAGGTGCTGCGGCGGGACGGTCACCGCGTGATGACGGCATCGAATCTGCCCGATGCAGTCATTCTGCTGTCGGCCGCACGGCCGAAGGTCGTCGTGGCCGGGCGTATGCCGCAGGCCGCGGCAGGGACCCGCGCCGCCGATGAGTTCACACGGTTGACGGCCGCGTGCGCGCTGGTCGATCTTCCGGAGGGCTTTGCGAGCCGGGACGCTGCCGATGCGGCCGGCCACCTGCTCGGAGCGATCCGCGAGCTTTTTCGCGCGCCCCGATGACACGTTCCCGATTCGGGTATATTGTTCGCAATTGATGTTTCTGACGAAGAATTCAGAGACTCTTCAGAAGCTATTGCACAGCCGCTCGGTTAGCATGGATTCCTGGTTCTGACAGGGAGGAACCACGATATGAAGCGCTATCTCGTCGTTCTGCTTGTCGCTGCCGCAACGTTCGTCGGCGCGCAGGCGTACGCGCATCATTCTTTCGCCGCAACCTACCTCGAGGATCGGATGGTGACGATCGAGGGTGATCTCGTTCAGTTCCTCTTCCGCAACCCGCATTCGTGGGTGCACGTGAACGTCAAGGAGAAGGACGGGACTCTCGTCCGCTACGCGGTCGAGTGGGGCGGTACTGGTCAGCTCGGGAACCAGGGCGTCACCAGAGACACGCTGAAGATCGGCGACCACGTGGTAATTTCCGGCAACCCGGCACGCAATCCGAAGACACATCAGGTCCGTATGCTCTCGCTTCACCGGACGAAGGACGGGTTCGGCTGGGGCAAGAAACCGGGAGAAACATTCGACTGACAGGTGCCATGAGGCGTTTCCTGGTCGTCCTGATCGTTGCCGCCGCCAGCCTGTGGGGGGCTCGCGCTTTCGCGCATCACTCGTTCTCCGCGGCCTATCTCGAAAACCAGACAATGACGATTGAAGGGCAGCTGGTGCAGCTGCTCTTCCGCAACCCGCATTCCTTCGTCCACCTGGTGGTGCGCGAGAAGGACGGGACGGTCGTGCGGTACGCGGTCGAATGGGGCGGCGCGCTCCAGCTCGACGGACAAGGCGTCAGCCGGGACAAGCTGAAGATCGGCGATCGCCTGATCATCTCCGGCAACCCGGGCCGCAACAAGAAGGACCATCTCCTTCGCATGCTGACGCTCCATCGTCCGAAGGATGGCTTCGGCTGGGGACATCGGCCGGGGGAAGTGGTGGACTAGGACTTCGAATTCAGAATGCAGAATGCAGAATTCAGCACTGCATTCAGAATTCTGCATCCTGCATTTATTTCAGCCTGGCGACAGCAGTTCTAACTGCCCCCGGTCCCGGGCCGTCGCCCGACTCCGTCCACGCAAACACCAGCGTGTTTCCATTCCTGCTGAGACGCGGGTAGCCGCGTAGGCGCGGTTCGCCCGCTCCGGCGATGGTCGCGGCAGCCGAACGCTCGCGCGGCGCTTTGATGTGACGCGCTCTGAGCTGCGCACGCTCGTTTGCAAATTCAACCCACGTTGCCAGGGCCGAGCCGTCGTCCAGCAACTCGATGTCCACCCGCCCGAGCGACGTTTCATCGTCGAGCCGAATCGGATCGCCCCAGGTCCGCCCGGCGTCCTGCGAGAATGCCGCGTAGGCGTGGCCGTTGTTGCCGGTGGCGCTGAACCACGCCGCCGCAACGGTGCGGCCCCGCGCGGAGAGCGCCGGGCCGTTCACCGGACACGCCTCGATGCGCCAGTTGTCGGCGTGGATCGGCACAGCGTCCGTCCACGTGCCGCCTGCCCCGAGCGACGTCGAGGGGTGCTCGACGCGCGCGACGTGGATGTCGCGAATCTCCTGGTTCGAGCGATCGCGGAATGCGACGAGCGGCCCTTCGGCCGTCATCGTGGCCGCCGTCGGGCAGCATTCGCACACACGCGCGTTGACCGATGTTTCGGCGGTCTGTTTCCACGCGGCGTCGAATGCCGCGAAGTAGACGCTCATCGACTCCGGCACGCGTCCATCGAGCCAGATCATGCCGAGCGCGCCGTCGCCCATCTCGAAGAGCGACGCGAAGCCGTGCTGCGCCTTCGTCCCGTCGTGGTGCGGGCTCACTGGCGGCGACCAGGTCTTGCCCTCGTCCCGTGAATATGAGAATCGCAGGTCGTACGCCTCGATCGCCGGATCGACCGACGGATAGGTCGTCGCGACGAGCGTGCCGTCGCGCTTGCGCATCACCGTCGGAACGTCGGCGTCGGTGACGAACCAGCCGTCGCTCGACGCGACCGTTTTCGCGGCCGTCCACGAACTGCCGGTGAGCTCGGAAAACTTCAGCGTGGCCGTCGTGTCCGTCTGTTCGAGCCAGCTGAGGACGACTCCGCGATCGGACGCGGTCAGCTGCGGCTGACCGGAGTTCCCCTGCACCGGCGCGCCGAGCGGCTCGACCTTCAGCGGGAAGGCGGATTCCACCGGCGTCTCCGCTGGTGGTTTGGTGGGTTCGGTCCGTCGGCAGCCGCCGACGATCGCCGCCAACAGCACGGCCACGAGGAACGAGCGCTTCATCAGCCTATTCTTCGTGATCTTCGTGTCCTTTGTGCGGATTCTTTGTGTCCTTTGTGGCCTGACGTCTGAACAGTCTGTCAGGAAAACGTCAGGTGTCAGCCTCGGGGCAATTGACTACAATCGCCCAGTGCGTCGCCGGCTGATCGCCGCCGTGCTCGTGGTGCTCGTGCACGCCGGAGCAATCTCCGCTCCGCTGACGCACGTGCATCTCGACGTGGAGGACACTCACCACCACCACGGTCAGGCGATGCATGCGCATCTCTCCGGGCACGACGCGGTGATTCCGCTCGTCCCTGGCCCTCTCGTCGATCATCAGGACGATGAGGGACGGGTCGTGGCAACGCA
This sequence comes from Vicinamibacteria bacterium, assembly GCA_025938035.1. Next base: position 2,458 of record JAICQE010000099.1, on the reverse strand, counting down.
GGTATTCGTGGCGGCGGCTGCGGCTCCGTTCAGCCTTCCGGCGGTCACGAACCCGGCGTTCGTTCTGGTGGTTCCGCCCGCGCAGCTCCGCGCTCGCACGCCGCATGTCGCTCACGCCGTTGATCCACCCCGAATTGCCGTTCGATCGCCTCGCGCCCCGCCCGACTTCCTGTCCTAGCTGACGGATAGCTATCCGTCCGTTCCTCAACAAACGTTCACTCTTCCGAGTTCTCGGTTCCCAGTTCGTGTTCTGGGTTCGGTTCGGGAGTTCGAGGTTCTATGCGTTCACTGTTCGTGGGCGCGCTCCTCGCGGCGTCATTGGCGCCCGCGGGTGCGGGCGCGCAAACGTCGTCGTTGACGGAAGCGCAGGCGCTGGCGCAGCTGACGCCGGAGAATCCGCGCGTTCGTGCAATCAACGCCCCGATCGACGTCGCGCGCGCCGACGTGCTTGCGGCAGGCCGCTGGCCGAACCCGCGCGGCACCTACAACCGCGAATCGGTTGCCGGCGTGACCGAACACATCACGACGGTGGCCCAGGTGTTCCCGATCACCGGCCGGCGGCCTCTCGAGGTGAGCGCCGCGGCCGCCATGGTCGATGCGACATCGGGCCGTGCCGGCGATCAGCTGCGTCGGCTGCGGACGGATCTGCGCCTGGCGTTCGCGGAGCTTGTTGCCGCTCAGGATCGCGAGCGGGAGCTTGCGGCGACGCGCGATCGGCTGCAGGAGCTCGCGGGCGTGCTGAGCAAGCGTGAGGCTGCCGGCGACGCCGCCGGGTTCGATCGGCTTCGTGCCGAGCGGGAGGTGCTCGAGGCCGACGTTGAGCGCGCCGGCGCGGCCGTCGATCGCGCGCGGGCGCAGGCGTTGCTGGCTGGATTCCTCATGCCGGCGGGTTCGCCGGCGATTACAGCGGTGGCCGGAAACGTCCCTCGCGCCATGCTGCCGGCGGTGGACGAGCTGATGGCGCGTGCGGAGGAGACGCGCGGTGAAATCAGCGCACTGCGCCGGGAGATCGACGCGGCCGCGTTCGCCGAGCGCGCTGCGGGCCGTCGTGCGATTCCCGAGCCGGAAGTGGTCGCGGGCACCAAATCCTCGAACGTCGGAAGCGGTGACGTTGGCGGCGTCGTCGCCGTCCACGTTGCGATTCCTCTCTTCGACCGCGGCCGCCCCGAACAGGCACTGGCCCGCGCCCGCCGCTCTCAGGCCGAGGTGCAGCTCGACGCATTGCGCGCGATCCTGCGCAGCCAGATTGCCGCATGGCGCAACGTCGTCCTCGAGCGGCGCGACGCGGCCGACCGATACCGCGCCGCCGCGCTGAAAACCGCTATGGAGCTCGAACGGATCGCACAGGTGAGCTACGACGCGGGCGAGCGCGGAATCCTGGAGCTGCTGGACGCGTTTCGCAGCTCGGCGTCCGCACGCGTCCGGCAGAGTGCGCTCGACTTCGCGGTACGGCAGGCGGAGCTGGAGCTCGAGTTTGTCAGCGGATGGGAGATCCCATGAGGAGACCTGTCGCTAGTTCGTGGTTGGTGGTTCGTAGCTGGTGGTGTGTTGGTAGTTGGTGGTTGGTAGTTGGTGGTTCGGTGGCAGTGCTGTTGGCTGGTTGCAGCCGACGCGCCGCGCCTGCGGACTCCCCGGAGCCGCCAACGCTCGACGTCACGAGCTGGACGGAGGCGAGCGAGCTGTTCATGGAGTACCCGCCGCTCGTCGCCGGGCAGACGGCGAGGTTTGCCGTGCACCTGACCCGCCTCGAGGACTTCGCCGCGGTTACGAAGGGCCGCGCCCGTGTTGAGTTCACGCCCGCGAGCGGTGCAGCGTCCGCCACGGTGCTGGCGGGCGAGGCATTGCGCCCGGGCGTCTTCCGCGTCGAGGGCACGCTTCCAGCCGCCGGCACGTATCGGTGGGCGCTCATCGTCGACGGCCCGGACGTGTCCGACCGCCACGATCTGGGCGCCGCGACGGTGTTCGCGGACGAGTCTGCCGCCGTCGCCGACGCGGAGAGCCGCCAGTCGGACGATGCGGCGGCGATCTCGTACCTGAAGGAGCAGCAATGGACCAATCCGTTCGCGGCGGTCCCCGTGCAGGAAGGCGACGTGCGCCGTTCGATTCGCGTGCCGGCCGTCATCGAGCCGTTGACGGGCGGAGAGGCGATTGTCTCGGCGCCGGCGGATGGGCGCTACGGGGCGGCGCAACTCCTTGCGGTTGGCGATCGGGTCGTGGCCGGTCAGGCGCTCGGCCGCTTCGAGCCGCGTCTTTCGGAAAACAGGGAAGACCATGCAACGCTGGTCGCCAACGTCGCCGAAGCGCAGGTCACGGCCGACGCGGCCCGCGCCGATCTCGAGCGGGTGCAGAAACTCTTCGCGGAGCGAGCGGTGCCGTTGCGGCGCGTGACGGACGCGCAGCGGGCCGTGGCGGTTGCCGACGCCCGCCTGACCGCCGCGCAGTCACGGCTGGCCCAGCG
>JAICQE010000007.1 GCA_025938035.1 Vicinamibacteria bacterium | reverse complement strand
GAGGTGATTGACATATCGCAATCACCCTTCATGGCCGCGCAGCAGGCCATCTCCTCGGCTGACATGCTGCCGAGGACGCATTCGGCCGATGAGACGAACGCAAACGCCAGCAACAACACGCCGGCAAGTCGCCGAACCGTCCGCTTGAGCGGCCTGACCATCAATGTAACCATTCTCGCTTGCGCCTCCGTGAGTGTCAAAACTCGCAATGGCGTCGTCAACCATCTGCTTGGTACACCAGCGGGCATAATAACGAGCCAGAACTGGCCCCACCCATCGCCACGGGACGGTTTCGGGCAGCGCGTACGATTCGACATTGGCCGACTCCTTCCTTCTGCGAGGCCAAGACGGGCCTCAGGATGTCCGGCGGCTGGGCGCTCAACCTCGAGTGGGAGGGCATCCAACACCTCATGAAGCGGGGCCAGTTCAAGCCGCTGCGAAAATCACCACCCGCGAGTGCCGTGATTGATCACCTGAAGTCCAAGTAGGCTGCATGGCAGCGCCCCCTGTTGGCACTGTCGTTGCCCTTTTCAACTTGTGAACGCACAAGTGGAAAGGTGGTGCGTCATGAAACGCCTCTTTGTCGTTGCGGTGGCGGTGTCCGCGCTGCTCCTGCCCACCCTCACCTTCGCGCAGGGCGTGAAGACCGTCTATCGGCCGGAGGTGCACGGGACCATCATCGTCGTGCCGGAAGCGTCGGTGACGCCGGAAACCAGGGTCGCCAACGTGGCCAAGGCCGAGAGGACGAAGCCGTTGGCAGCGGTGATCGCCCGTCACGAGGCGATGGCCAATGCCTATCGGAACCTGACCCGCGTGAACTACTCGGCGATCGCGCACTGCGAGCGCGCAATTGCGAAAGCGCGGGCGGAGCTGCGCAGGAACCTCTGACTGCGCCCCGGCGCCTCTCTCCGTCGCGGCCGCTGACGGGGCAAAGGGAAGGCGTCCCTGCACGCTGCAGTCAGCGCCACCGCAGTGGTCGATCGGGACGATGCCAGGGAAACTTGCGCGCCACGCGCCGCCAACTGATCCGAACGGCAGCGCCGTCAACCGGTCGGGCGCCGCGCATGGCACCATAGAGTTCGGTGACTCATCCACAGAACCCTTGTTACTGGATCGTGCCCGGCGGCTGGATACTGGCGGTGACAGCGCTCGGCTCGGAATTCCTGCGGTTGCCATGGCCCTTCATCGATCGCTACAACAGTTTCTACAAGGCGACGACTTCGCGAGGACGTGTCGTCGCAGATGCGTCGCGATCCGCGAGGCGATCGGCGCAGTGCTGCGTTTCCGCCAGCCGTCTGCCGGACCCTGGAGGCAGACCGGCGGCGGCGAACGCGTCACGAGGTCCGCACGGTTTCGCACAGCGGCACTGGCTGCTGCGGCCGTGCTCGTTTCGACAGCCGCCGTGGCGCAGACTTCCGCCCCGCAGCTGCGCGCGGGAACCGCGCCTGCGAACCTGCGGATCGACGGCGCCCTCGACGACGCCGCCTGGTCAATGGCGGAGGCGATCGACTCGTTCACGCAAACCGAGCCGGACGAAGGCGCTGCCGCGACGGTGCGGACCATCGTTCGCGTCCTTGCCAGCAGCCGCGGCGTGGCGATCGGGATCGTCTGCGACGATCCGGAGCCATCCGACATCGTCAGCTTCAGCGTCCGCCGCGATGCGCCCCTCGACTCAGAGGACCATGTCCGGATCGTGCTCGGGCCGTTCATGGACGGGCGCTCCGGCTACGTGTTCGGGGTCAATCCGAGCGGGGCGCGCTATGACGGGTTGATCGAGCCGGGCGGCGAGAACGACAACCCCGAGTGGGACGGCATCTGGGAGGCCGGCGTTCGCACGACGCCGGCGGGATGGCAGGCCGAGATCTTCATTCCGGTGCAGACGCTCGGCTTCGCGCCGGCACTGCGCCAATGGCATTTCAACGTGCAGCGGCGCCTGCAGCGGCGGCTCGAGACCAGCCGCTGGGCATTTGCCGCGCGGCAGTATCAGGTCACGCAGACGAGCCGTGCGGGCATCCTGACCGGTTTGCCGCTCTTCGATCTCGGGCTGGGACTGTCGGTTCGTCCGGCCGTCACGAGCGGCGGGGGCGTGCCCGAGCCTGACGCCCGTGTCGACGGCGAGTTTCATCCCAGCCTCGATCTGTCAAAGCGGCTCGGGGCAAACCTCCTCACCTCGCTGACCGTGAACACGGATTTCGCGGAAACCGAAGTGGACACGCGCCGCACCAACCTGACGCGGTTTCCGCTGTTCTTTCCGGAAAAGCGAACCTTCTTCCTGGAAGGCAGCGACATTTTTGCGTTCGGCCTCGGCCTCGGCGAGGACGTGATTCCGTTCTTCAGCCGGCGCATCGGGCTCGTCGAAGGCACGCAGGTTCCGATCACCGCTGGAGGGAAGATCAACGGCCGCATCGCCGACACCAACGTGGGCGGCCTCGTTGCGCGCACCGGCGACAGCGATGAGGCGTTCGTTCCGGACGCGATCATGGCGGCGGGGCGTGTGCAACAGAACATCTGGTCGGAGTCGTGGGTGGGCGCGATCGCCACGGTCGGCGATCCGCTGGGGCGTTCCGGCAGCTGGCTGGGCGGTGTGGACTTTACGTACGCCACGTCCCGTTTCCGCCGTGACAAGAACTTCCTCGCCGGCGTCTGGGGCCTGGCCGCCGATCGGCAGGGGCTGGGACGGGACGCCAGCGCCTACGGCTTCAAGGTCGACTACCCGAACGACCGGTGGGATATGCAGGTCACCTACAAGCGCATCGGGCGTGACTTCGATCCATCGCTCGGATTCGTGCCGCGGCGCGGCGTACACCTCATCAACGGCCAGACGAACAATCGCACGCGAATCGCGAGCGGACCGCTACAGCAGCTGTTCCACCAGTTCCAGCCGTCCGCCGCCCTGGACCTCTCCGGTCGATGGGAGAGCTATCGATTCTTCATGGCGCCGATCAACTGGCGTTTCCGGTCCGGCGACCGTGCGGAGTTCAACGTCAATCCAACAGGCGAACGCCTTGTCGACACGTTCTCGATCAGCGGTGTGTCGATCGCGCCCGGGTCGTACCATTGGCGCCGCTATCGACTGGAAGGTGGCACCGCGCAGAAGCGGCGCTTCTTCACGCAAGTGACCTGGTGGTTCGGCGGCTTCTACGACGGCGAGCTCGATCAGCTGCAGTGGACCGGGGCATGGAACCCGGCGCCCCTGGTGACGGTGGAGTTCTCGGGCGAGCGAAATGTCGGCAAGCTGGCCGCCGGCAGCTTTACGCAGACGCTCGTCGGCACGCGCCTGCGGATGAACTTTTCACCGGATCTCTCGGTGGCCAGCTACACGCAGTACGACACCGACAGCGATTCGATCGGCGTGAACACACGTCTGCGGTGGACCTTCCGGCCAGTCGGCGACCTGTTCGTGGTGTACAACCACAACGTACGGTCGTTGCTCGATCGCTGGCACCTCGATTCGAATCAGCTCTTGATCAAACTTCAGTACGCGTGGCGGATGTGAACACGCTCCCGCCGGGCGGTCAGGGCCGGAAGAACGTCAGCAGGCGGCCTGCCGACATCACGCCGACCCACGCCCCGAGAGAGACCCCGCCGACGAGCCGCGCCGCAATCGGCGGGGCGTGGTGTTCGGCGGTGAACGATTCCAGCCGACGGAAGACGCGCGTGTAGAAGAACAGGACGTTCAGGCCGGCGATCGTGATGAAGATCACCTTCCAGCGGAACGCGGCGTTGAACAGGTACTGGTCCGGCGTGGCGCAGATGAAGCAGATGCCGGTGGACATGTTCAGCAGGAAGCCGAAGATGCCGAACGGGATCAGCCGGTGCATCGCCTGCACGGGCACCGCTCGCGCGAAGCCGAGCAGCCGGAGATCGAACATCACGATCGTGCCCGCGAGCAGCGACATGCCCATGAAGTGCAGCGACTCGAAGACCGGCCAGGCCCACGTGGACGTGCGCAGGAACTCGCCCATCGGCGTGTAGTAGAGCGTGTTGAGGACCGCACGGAGGTGGTCGTTCAGCCAGTCCCATCGCATGACGCTCATCCACAGGGCGTACATCCACTCATTGAGCGTGGTCCACACGTCGAGAAGCCCTATCCGCATGTTGTATCCACCGTCAGACGGCTGCAGGTATAGGCGAGCAGCCGGCCCGTCGTGATGCTCACGGCCCAGATCAGCAGCGATGCCGCCGCGAGGAGGCGCAGCCGCCGCGGCGCCGCGGCGTTCGCTCCGACGTCACCGCTCATGAGATAGCCGCGGATGATTTTCGCCACGACGAGGCCGACCGCGATAAACAACAACTTCACGTAGAAGAGCGGATTCGTCAGCGCTTTGGTGGGGTACGCAAGCAGCAACAGCACGCCGGAGAAGGCGTTGACCCAGAAGCCGGCCCACATCCAGCGGTAGTAGCGCCGCAGCGTGATCAGCGGGACTCCAGGCATGCCGCCCAGCGCCCGAATGTCGATGGCAACGTTGGCGCCGACGAGGAATGCCAATCCGACGGTGTGCAGGATGAGAACAAAGGGGAACGCCCAGAGCGTGGTCGCCTCGCGCATCCAGACGCTCACCGACGAGCCCTCAATCCAGAGAAAGAACGGGTCCATGCGCGACCGATGTTACCCGGATGAGCAGGCGGAAACGCCGGGCTGGCGAAAAAGGACGAAGCGGTAACACGCACACCTGACGGTTTGTTCAGGGATTCTTCAGAACTTCGCCCCCCGCCCGTCGGTTACGATTAGGGCCCCGAACCAAGTGACCCTCACTTATCACGCACTCTGGATGTTGTGCGCCCTCGGAACCGTGGTTTTTGCCACGGCTGCGGCATCCCACGTCCGCCCGATTGCAGCGCTGGCCGTGGGGCTGATCGCCGGGATCCTGTGGTGGTCGCCGGAACGCGTTCCTGACGCGGCGGAAACAGGGTTTCTGACGTCCCTGGCGGCCGCGCTGTACCTGTTCCGCCCGAGGTTTCGGCTCGTGACCGCCGCGTTCGGCGGGGTGCTTGCCGGCATGCTGGCCGCGCTCGTCGAGATGTACGGCGTCTCGCCACAGCTATCGCCGCTGGCGGGAATCGCGCTCGTCGCGGTGTCGATATGGCTCGCACGGACAAGACCGTCATTCGCACCCGAATCGCTGCGCGATGAAGCGATGCTGATGATCGGCCTCGTTGGCCTCAGCGTGGCAATTCTTCCCGGCGTGATGGACGGCTGGCAGGCCGCGACGAATCTTGCCGCCGCGACGGAGCGGGTCGCGACCGCCTCATTGCCGATGTGGACCCTGTTCCTCCTGGTCACGACCTCGTCGTGCGGCGCCTTCTATTCCCTCTGGAGCCGACGGTGACCGTTCTCGCCGCGCTCGAGAACGGTCTGTTCGCGCTCGGCCAGGTCCTGCGCTTCCCGGTCTTCGCGCTGCTCTGGTTGTGCGTCCTGGTCTCGGTCTTCATGGCCGGCGCCTGTGTTGTCGATGCCGTCGCCCGCCGGCGTGAGCGGCGAGGATTCGACATCAAGGCGTGGCTGCGGGACGGCGCGGTCCTCGACGCACCCTCGACGCGCGTCGGTACGCTTCCGGCGGCGCTGCGGCAGCTGCTCGTGCGCATTCACGAGGCACGCGCCGAAGGCGCGTTGGGGGACGGTGGACTCGCGCACCTGCTCATGGAACAGGAAGGCCGTGCGCGCAAGCGGCTCGACGCGGCGCGGACGATGGTCCGGGTCGGGCCGAGCCTCGGCCTCATGGGCACGCTCATCCCGATGGGATCGTCGCTCGCCTCGATGGCAACCGGGAACCTCGAAGCCATGGCCGGCCAGATGGTGGTCGCGTTCACCAGCACGATCATCGGCCTCGCCACCGGCACGCTCGCGTATATCGTCGCTGCCGTCCGGCACCACTGGGTCAACGAAACGGTTCGCGACGAACGCTACCTGGCCGAGCACGTCGCCCGCGAGCTCGATCAGGCGCACGTCGCGCAGGCGGCCTCCTGATGGCGAGATTCCTCCACCTGCCGTCGCCCGATGAAATCGCCGAAGAGGATCCGCTTGCCGGCGTCGCCAATCTCTTCGACGTCTCGGTCGTCTTCATCGTCGGCCTGATGCTGACGCTGTTTTCCGTCTATCGGATGGGCGACCTGATGGACAAGAACAGCGAGGTGACGATGGTCAAGACCAACGCTCAGGGCGAGCGCGAGATCATCGTCAAGAAAGGGACTCAGATCACGGCATACAAGGTGACGGGCAAGACTGCCGCCGGCGAAGGCGAGCGGCTGGGAACGGCCTATCGGCTCGCGAACGGCCAGATCATCTACGTGCCGGAGGCACCCGATGAGACGGCTCGTTAGCTTCGCCCTTGCCGTGGCGCTTGCCGCCGTGGCCGCACCGTACGCGCAGCAGCGCCCGTCCAACGCGGCTCGCGTACGCGTCGCCTATCTCTTTTCCGACGGCAACATCAGCGGCACGCTGAAGGCCTACAAGGCACTGCTGCGCGAACGGCCGGATTTGCGCGATCGCGTTGCGATCACCTTTCTCACCGAGTCGATGCTCGCGGACGCCAACATCGCCGAGGTGACGGCTGCACAGGTGCTCGTGCTCGACATCATGAACCAGCAGATGCTCGAGCGATTCAACGCCGAGAAGAAGCTGGATCTGATTGCCGCGGTACGTCGGCGCGGGACGGTGCTGGCGGTCGGCGAAGGACTGCTGCCGAAGGAGCACTACATCAAACAGGGTGCGGTGTGGGACGACCGCGCCCGCACGTATTGGGGGCATGGCGGCCAGAGCAACCAGGTTGGTCTGCTGAAGTACGCGCTGACGCAGGCGGGTATTCGGGGACTCACCCTTCCGGCACCGCAGCGCAGCATGGACTTCGGCTACTACTACCCCGTCGCTGACGCGAAGTCCGGCGGCTACCGCGGCGAAGGGCAGGCGTTCGCCTCGTGGGAAGAGTTCACCGCCTGGAAGCAGAAGGCGGGCAAGAGCAAGCCGGGTGCGCCGCGGGTGGCGGTCGGGTTCTACAAGTCGAACTTCTACGGCGGCGAAACAGAACTGATTGACGCGGTCATCGCGGAGATCGAGCGCCGGGGCGGCGACGCCGTTCCGATCTTCGGCTACCCCGGAGAGATTGCCGCCGAGCGCCTGCTGCTGGATGGTCAGGGCAACGCGCGCGCGGACGCCTTGCTCGGCTTCTTTTTCAACTTCTCCGGCCCGGACGCCGCGAAATCTCTCGGCAAGGTCGATATTCCGGTTCTCAACCTGGTGAGCCTGTACGGGCGCAGCGAGAAGGACTGGCGCGGGTCGGCGATGGGCCTGTCGTTTTTCGAAGGCACCTTCAATGTTGCCGTACCGGAAGTGGCGGGAACCATCGCGCCAACGGTCGTCGGCAGCCAGGAGAAGATCACGGATGTCGACACGGGCATGCGCGTCATCGTGCGCAGGCCGATCATGCCGCAGGTCCAGCTCGCGGTGTCTCGCGCATTGCGTCAGGCGACGCTGCGCAGCACGGCAAATCGTGACAAACGCCTCGCGGTCCTCTTCTACAACTACCCTGCCGGCAAGGCCAACATCGGCGCCAGTTACCTGAATGTCGCCGAATCGCTGTCGAACATCCTCCAGCGTCTGCGGCAGGACGGCTACGACGTCGGAACGGCCGATCTCTCCGCCGCCAGCGTGCTGCAGACGCTCCTGACTCGATCGCGCAACGTGGCCGGATATGCGCCCGGCGAGTTGCAGGCCCTCGTCAACGAGGGCGGCGCCGTGCGCGTCGGCATCCCCGAGTACAGCAAATGGCTGAACGCGCTCGCGCCAGTGCTCAAGGCCAAGATCGTCAAGGACTGGGGTGAGCCGGCGAAGTCAAAAGTGATGACGCTGAACGGCAGCTTTATCATTCCGGCGGTGCAGTACGGAAAGGTGGCGCTGCTGCCGCAGCCGGCGCGCGGCTGGGGCGAGGATGCGGAGAAGATGTACCACGCGAAGGACCTCGCGCCGCATCATCAATACGTCGCCACCTACGCATGGCTGCGCGAAGGCTTCAAGGCGCATGCGATCGTTCACGTCGGGACGCACGGAACGCTCGAATGGCTGGACGGCAAGGACGCCGGTCTTTCCCCGGAGGACGCGCCCGACGCGCTGATTGCCGACCTGCCTCACCTCTATATCTACAACGTTGACGTCGTTGGCGAGGGGCTCGTCGCCCGCCGCCGCAGCGCGGCGGCGCTGGTTGACCATATGGTTCCGCCGTTCCGGAAGGGCGGTCTCTATCCGGAACTCGCCGCCCTTGGCGAATCGATCAACGATTTCGACACGGCCCTCCACAAGAACCCGGAGCTTGCGCGCGCCGTCGGCGAGCAGATCCGCACGCAGGTGAACGCCCTCGGCCTGGCCAAGGACCTTGGCCTCGACCTCTCCAAGCCGAACAGCCTCGGCGATGCGACGGTGCACAAGATTCAGGACCACATCCTGAAGCTCAAGGGTCAGAACATTCCCTACGGGCTCCACACGTTCGGCCGCACGCCGGACAAGGCGATGCGCGACAGCACCGTCGATGCGATTGTCAGCATCGATCGGCGTCTCCTGCCGAACGACGCCAAGGTCCTCGCGTCGGACATGGACGCGCGAATCGTCGCTTCCGGTCCGCGGGAGATGGACAGCCTGATGCGCGGCCTGCGTGGCCGGTACATCACCACGGGCAGCGGAGGCGAACCGCTGCGCAACCCTGACTCGTATCCGACCGGCAAGAATTTCTACGGCATCGATCCGGACAAGGTACCGAAGCCGGCGTCGTACCAGATGGGCATCAAGCTCGCCGACCAGATGCTGGCCGACCACGTCAAGCAGCACGGGCGATATCCGGAAAAAGTGTCGTTCGTCATCTGGGGCGACGAGACGATGCGCCACGAGGGGGTACTCGAGTCGCAGATCTTCCATCTGCTCGGCACGAAGCCGGTGTGGGACGCTCGCGGCAAGGTCGTGGACGTGGAGGTCATTCCGCGGGCACGCCTCGGCCGTCCGCGCGTAGACATCGTCATTGCCTCGGCGGCGGAAGGCATGTTCAACAACGTCACGCAGTTGATGGACAAGGCCGTGCAGAAGGTGAAAGCGCTGGACGAGGCGGAGAACTACGTGCGCAAGCACTACCTCTCGACGAAGGCAATCCTCGTGCAGCGCGGCTATACCGACGACGAGGCGGATCGCCGCGCCGGCGTGCGCATCTTCGACGAACCGCCCGGCACGTTCAACCTGAATACCTCGACCATCGTCGCGGCCAGCGGCACGTGGGAATCGGACAAGGGCTTCGCCAACGATTACCTGAAGAAGCTGGGACACGGCTACGGAAACGGGTTCTGGGGCGAGTCGATGGAAGACGTCTTCCGGCTGGCGCTCTCGGGGACCGAGAAGATCGTCCACAGTTCGTCCACGATGCTCTATGGCGCGCTCGATAACGACGACATGTTCATGTACATGGGCGGGCTGGCCAGCGCCATCCGCAGCGTGGACGGCACCGACAAGAGCCCGGAGCTCGTCATCACGAACACGCGCGATCCCGGCAAGCCGGAGATGACCTCCATCGACAAGTTCATCGGCACTGAATTCCGCTCGCGCTACATCAACCCGACGTGGATCGAGGGGATGAAGAAGGAGGGGTACGCCGGCGCGGGTGAAATGCGGCAGTTCGTCGAGTATCTCTGGGGCTGGGACGCGACGGTCAGCGAGACCGTGGACGACCGCATGTGGCAGGAAACCTTCGGCGTCTACGTCGAAGACAAGCACAACCTCGGCATGCAGCAGTTCTTCGAGAAGAATTCGCCGTTTGCCTATCAGGACATCACCGCGCGCATGCTCGAGACCGTTCGCAAGGGCAACTGGAACGCCGATACGGCGACGCAGAAGAAGCTGATCGAGGAGTACGTGGGCAGCGTCAACCGCCATGGCGTCGGCTGCGCCGAGCACACGTGCGGCAACGCGAAGCTGCAGAAATTCGTGATGGACCAGGGCCGCAGGATGGGCGTCCCGGTCCCGGCGCTCGAAGGTTTCCAGAAGGCGATGGAACGGGCGACGGGCGAAGGGATCGATGCCGGGGCCGAGCGCCTCGACTCGTTCGTCCGCAGCAACGACGCGCACGTTACTGCGCGCCTTCAGGCGGTGCCCGCGCCGAGCCGCAACGTGCGGCAGATCGAGGGGCAGGTCATGGAGGCGCGGCAGACGTCAACCGCTCCGCGCAATGAGGCCCGGCGCGATGCCGTTCCGTCCGAGTGGCAGGCCGCGGCGGCTGCGCTGCCGATCCTCGGCCTGCTCGTCGCGTGGCGCTACGGGCGCCGCCGCCGCGGCGACTAGCACGGCCACGTCGCCGATCACGTCACTCACAAGTCGCTCGCGCCCAGGCTCGTCTGGTGCGTCGTGACTGGTGCAACGATGTAGCCGATGCTTGCGCTCCTAGCCGCTGCTTTTCCCGACGCGTGGCCGCACGACGCGCGTCCACCACATCGTGAACCCGGTGGCGAAGAGGAGCGGCGGTGCCAGGCCGAGCAGGAACCACGTGATGCGGACTCCATTGCCGCCGAACCCGCCGACGTGCAGCCAGCCGGCCCAGTCCATCACCACGTCGCCGGCGCTGCGCCTGACGTCGGGCGACTTCAGCACGGCTCCCGTGTACTGATCGAGGTACACGGGCGTGAGGTCGGCGCGCCCGCCGGGCAGCGGCATCGCTTTCGAAAACATCACGACGAACGCCGCTTTTTCGTCCGCCGGCGGAACCATCCGCGCCACGTGCTCGGCGGGCCGCTCCTGCTGGGCGCGAGCCACCAGCTCGCGCCAGCTCGGGCGACGCGCGCTCGACGCTGAGGAGACGGAGGCAGGCGGCACGACCACCGTCAGCGGAGAGATCCAGTCGACGGTGTCGCGGAACTGCGCCGGAAAGGCGAAGTAGATTCCGGTGACGGCCCACATGGCGATCAGCACGACGGTCCAGAAGCCGGTCGCGCTGTGCAGATCCCACGACAGGCGCCGCCAGTTCCGCGTCCACCGCACGTTCAGCGACCGGCGCCAGTTCGCCACGCCGGGCCACCAGATCACAACGCCTGTCAGGCTCAAGATCAGGAGCAACACGGCGCCGATGCCGTTCGCGATGCGTCCCTTCCGGCCGGCGAGCAGGTCGAAATGCAGCTCCTGCAGCGTGCGGATCGCCGAATGCTGCGGCACCTCGCCCAGTACTCGCCCGCTCGACGGATCCACCAGGACGGCCGGGAAGTCATTCCCCCGTCTCAGATAGGCGAGGTAGACCGGACGGAGGCGTGAGGGCGCTTCCACGAATGACACGTCATCGGCGGGAAAAGCGTCGCGCACCTGCTCGAGCACCGTCCCCGGATGGGCGGACGGCCCGTCTCCCGGGGTGAACAGCGCCGGATGCGCCGCCCGCTGCATGTCGATGCGGAACATCAGCGCCGCGCCCGTCACGCACACCACGAAGAGGTAGAGGCCGGCGACGATACCGGTCCACAGGTGCAACTGGAAGAGCGCGCGACGGACGAAGACGGTCTGTGGCCTGTGGAGGAAGGCACGCATCGGCGGCACAGTGTAGCGACACAGTGTAGCGCCCGGGCACGACAGGGCTTTCTGAAGTTTTCGTTAGGCGGACGTCGATTCGTACCTGACGAAGAGTTCAGGAACTCTTCAGGCTCGGCGCGTTTGGCCGGCCGCTACAATCCGCCCCTGAGTTGTTGACTGGAGTCGTGATGATTCAACTGCGTGGGTGGATGACGTCCGTGCTGGCGATCGCAATCTGTGTGCTGCCGGCGATCGCGGCTGCACAGCAGCAGCGAGGAACAGCTGCGCAGCAGCAGGGAATACTGACCGGAGCGGTCGTCGACTCGCTGGGCGGGCGCATCGCCGGCGCGGCGGTGACGCTCATCGGTGAACAACCGAAGGCGGGAGAAACCCGGACCAACGCCGAAGGCGTGTATACCTTTCAGAACCTGGCACCGGGCCGGTATCAGGTCGTCGTGACCGCGTCAGGCTTCGAAGCCGTGACGTCCGACCCGGTATTCGTCGGCGCCGGAGAGCGCGCGACGGCGGATATCAGGCTGCGGGTCGGCGCAATCGAGCAGGCGGTTCTGGTCACTGCATCGGCAACCGAGATCTCGCAGGCACAGAGCGGCGCACCGGTGACGGTCATCGACGAGCAGACGCTCGAGGCGCTGAACAAGACGGAGCTGTCGGAAACGCTGCGTCTCGTCCCGGGATCGCACGTCGTGCCGACGGGCGGCCGCGGTGGATTGACGAACATGTTCATCCGCGGCGGCAATGCCAACTTCAACAAGGTGCTGGTCGATGGCATTCCGGTCAACGACATCGGCGGCGCGTTCGACTTCGGCCAGATGGCGACCGGTGGCGTCGAACGAATCGAAGTACTTCGGCAGACCAACAGCGTCATCTACGGCAGCGACGCCCTGGCCGGAGTCATCAACATCACGACGAAGCGCGGGCGCACCCGCGTCCCCGAGGTCGAATACTCGATCGACGGCGGCAACCTGGATACGTTCGCGACGACGTTCTCGGTCGGCGGCGTCGCGCGCCGGTTCGACTACTTCTCGAGCTATTCACGGTTCGGCACGAACAACGACGTGCCGAACAACGCGTACGAGAACGGCACCTATGCCGGACGGTTCGGCGCAGCAATTGCGGGCAACACCGACCTGAGCGTCAGCATCCGCCGGATCGACAGCGAGTACGAGAGCAGCAACGCCATCCTCAACTTCGGCATCGCCGACGACGCCTCGCAGGACAAGGAGCAGGCGTACGTCACTGCGTCCGCGCGCACACAGTGGACGAACCGGTGGCAAAGCGCGATCCGGTTCGGGTGGACGGATGAACGGTTGGTGTACGTCAACCCGGCGCCGACAGGAGAGCCGTTCGATCCGTTCGGCTTCGGTCCCAACTATCTGGGCAACACGGTCACGCTCAGGGGTGCGGACGGACGCAGTGTGACCGGCCGCGCCATCCTCGACTTTGGCGGACGGTATCCGTCGATATTCGCGACGCGCACCGACCGCCGGCTCATCGCCGGAGACACGACGTTCCAGCTGCACGAGATGTTTGCCGTGTCGGCTGGCGCGCGCTTCGAACAGGAGCGCGGCTATGCCGATCAGGACCTCGACGGCGAGCCGGACCCCGAGCCGACGGCGACACGCAACAACGGCGGCTTTTTCGTCGAGGGGCGCGGTTCGTTCCTGAGTCGCCACTACATCAATGCCGGTCTCGGGTATGAGCGCAACGAGGTCTTTGAGTCTGCCTGGACCCCGCGGCTGTCCGTTGCGTCGTACCTGCGCCTGCCGAGTGCATCGGCCGTTGGCGAGACAAAGATCACTCTGAACGCCGGAACCGGAATCAAGGCACCGAGCGTGTTCCAGTCCAACAACTCGTTGCTCGCGCTCCTGCAGGGGACACCTCTTGCATCCAACGTTTCGCCGGTTGGCCCCGAGCGCAGCAAGAGCTTCGACATCGGCGTCGAGCAGGGCTTTCTGAACGGCAACGCGCGCGTCCGCGTCGCTTACTTCCACAACACGTTCGATGATCTGCTGGAGTTCCTGGGACGTCAGCAGCTGATCCTCGCCGGCGTCCCGGCCGACGTGGCGGCAGCCACGCAGTTCGGCGCCTATTTCAACGCCGCGTCGTACCGCGCGGACGGCATCGAGACGTCCGGCGAAGTAGCGGTCCGGGACATGCTCCGCTTTGGCGCGTCCTACACGTACCTCGACGCGGAAGTCACCGAAGCGCTGAGCGCATCGGCGTCCATCAACCCCGCATTCCCCGGCATCGAGATCGGTCAGTTCTCGCCACTGGTCGGCGAGCGTCCGTTCCGCCGCCCCACCCATTCCGGAACGCTGTTCGTGTCCTACATGAACGGCCCGGCGCAGGTGGCGCTGTCGGCGTTCTTCTCCGGCCGGCGCGACGACAGTACGTTCCTGAGCGACGGGTTCTTCGACACGAGCATGCTGCTGCCGAACCAGGACCTGGCGCCCGGCTACCAGAAAGTGGACCTGAGCGCCGCCTACCAGGTGCATCGCCGGCTGCGTGGCTACCTGGTCATCGAGAATCTGTTCGATCAGGAGTATCAGCCGTCGTTCGGCTTTCCGGGATTACCGCTTACCGCCCGTGCGGGCGTTCGCGTCACCTTCGGCGGCGCGCCGCGGCCCTAGGAGCCGGTCCGAGTAATGGCATGGGTCGCGGCTGCGAGTTTCGCCCGCTCCAACCGGCGAGTGTTCTCGTAGCCGCGTCGCTCTCCCTTTACTGCGGATCCTCTCAGGTCACTCCGCGCCAGATCAGTCACAGTTCCACGGGCGCATACGAGGCAGCGCTGACGGCGACAGACGCGGGCTTCATTGCGTCGTGGTACGACATCCGCGACGGCAACGGCGAGATCTACGTCCGCAGCATTGACGACGACGGTCAGCCGAGTGGAAGTGAGACGCGGCTGACAAGGAGTCCGGCCGAGTCGTATGAACCGAGCATCGCGGCCTTCCCCGGCGGCCGGGTTGCCGTGGGCTGGTACGACGAGGCCGCCGACGGAACGCTCACCGCGAGAATCGGTCTCTGGACTGCCACGGGCACGAACATCTGGACGAACACCCTGCCCGGCGCAGGCCGTAACCCTGTTCTCGCCGCCGATCGTGGACAGATCGTCGTCGCCTGGATCCGCCCCGCGCCTGCCAGTGATGGCGAAGAAGTGTGGTCGGCACGATGGAACGAGGCCGGCGAGCCGATCGGTGAGCCACGCTTCCTCGGCGCCGCGCATCGGACCACGTGGAACGTGAATCTCCACATCGACGACGAGGGCGTCGCCTGGGTCGTCTGGGATGCCGTCTGGCAGACCCGTGCCAGCGAGCTGTTCCTGGCCCGCGTCGCCCGCAAGTCTCTTCCGCCTGAAGGCGGAAGCTACGCAGGCATCTCGGTAAGGCGGCTGACCAGCGACGACGGGAAGGAATCGAAGTATCCCGATATCGCCGTGCGCGGCGGCGATGCCGCGCTGACCTGGTTCGATGCCCGGGATGGCAATACGGAGGTCTATCTGTTTGCCGGCGCTGCCGGCGAGTTGACCTCGGAAATTGGCGGCCGCGCGCAGCGGGTGACCAACACGCGCGGAGAATCGATCGGCGCGTACCTCGCCTGGAACGGCACGCGTATAGGCCTCGCCTGGTGCGACGACACCGTCGGGCAGCACGAAATCTATTTCCAGGCGTTCGATCGGCGCGGACGCGCCGCGACGGAGATCCGGCGCGTCACCGACAACAGCATGTCATCGCTGATCCCCGCCATCGAGCGGTGGCGCGATGGCTTCGCGCTCGCCTGGAGCGAGTTCGTGCCCGCCACGCCCGGCGGGCATGGCGGCCGATCGGAAATTGCGTTTGCGCGTATCCCTTGAGTCATGTCGTGGGACGAGCCTTCAGGCTCGCCTCGCGAACCCGAAGGGTTCGCGCCACGGAAGCGCAATTCGCGTCACGTGCTAGTCCGGGATCTCCGCCTCAACCAGCTTCGCAAGCAGCGCGAGCGATTCCTGCCAGCCAAGCGTGCACGCCTCCGGCGGGATGACGTCCGGCAGCCCCGCCTGCACGATGTTCACCTCGGTCCCGACGATGACCTTCTTCAGCGTAACGGTCGTCACCATCTCCCCTGCCAGGTTCGGGTCGTCGAACCGGTCCGTCCAGCGGATCCGTTCGTTTGGGACGAGTTCCAGGTATTCGCCGCCGAAGGAATGGCTCTTCCCGGACGTGAAATTTGTAAACGACATCTTGTAGGTGCCACCCACCCGCACGTCCGCGTGGTGGACCCGGCCGGTGAATCCATTCGGCGGCAGCCATTTGGCCATCGCATCGGCATCAAGAAAGGCCCGGTAGACCCGCTCGGGCGTGGCTCGCAGAACTCGATGAAACTGAACGGTCGACGGCATGTTCCTGCTCCTCTCCGGCACAACGGTATCGTCTGTATCTGATAGTTAGACCAGGATTCGTGATCTAAATCATCGGAGAGGAGGAAGGAGACAGGAGGTAGGAGGTAGAAGAGGAGGAACTGGCGGAGCCACGCAGACTCCGCCAATTCCGTAATCCGCTTTCACCTCACCTGTCAGAGCCCGGCGTCGGCGGTTGCTTTGTACCGAGCATGAGCCGTACCGGATCCCTTTCAAACGAATCCCCCATATTTTCTGGCTTTACGATCGCATCGCGACCGTCGCATCCGACTCTTTGAATCGCGCCGATCCGAAGATCCGGATTACACCGCCTGCGGAACCAGCGGAATGAAGGACGTGTGCTTCGACGGCGGCGGAATCTCACCGTCGGGCATGTCACCCGTATCGCGCCTGAGGTGCTGCCGCATGGACGGCTTCACCGACGCCAGCAGCTCTTTGCGCGTCTTCACGTAGATCGGTTTTCCAATGTAGATCTTGCCCATCCGCGCCATCAGCGACTCCGGAATGGCGTTCGCGAACATGAAGAGCGGCCACGTGAAGCCTGGGCCGTTCAGCTTGCGCAGCTTCCACGCCCAGAGCCCGAGCGCGCCGACACGCCACGCCGTCGGCCCCCACCAGCTGTTCTGGCCGGGGCGCAGGTTCATCTTCCAGCACTTCATCATCAGCTGCCATTGCAGCGGGCTCAGTTCGGCGGTCTCGGCCACGCCCTTTTTCTTTTCCATCCGCGTGTCGTGGAGCGGGGTGAAGATCGAAGGGATGAAAAACGCGAACAGGCCGCGGCGCTCGACCTCGTAGATCAAATCCAGCGTCGCGCGGCAGTCGTCGTCGGTTTCGCCGGGATTGCCGATGATCAGCGTCATCGCCGGGAACCAGTTGTATTGATTCAGGATCTCCAGCCCGCGGATGACGACGCTCGGCCATTCGTCGATCGGAAACGGGACACCCTTGCTCGGCATCACCTGCTTGGCCATCCGCACGGATCCGGTCTCGAGCCCGATCAGCGGCACCAACGCCTTGCGCTTGGGATGCGAGCTCAACACCGGCAGGTGAATCGGGCTCTTGTCCAGAAGCTTGGCCGACAGCTCGCGAATCAGGATGGGATCGACGACGGCCGGGGCGATCGTGGCGTGGCTGAGCACGTGCTGCTCGACGCCGGGGGTGTCCACCACCTGGGAGTACAGATCCAGCAGCGCCTCGCGATTCGGGAAATAGAACGGCGTATTCGTGTGCACCTGGCCCCAGATGAACATGTCTTCCGTGGCCAGCGAGATCTGTTTGTTGCCCTCGCGCACGTTCGCGCGCACGGCGGCAAGAATCTTGTCCTTCGGCAGATCGATCTGCGGATTGAGATCCGGCACGCAGAACTGACAGCGGCGTCCGCATCCTGTCGTCATCTCCACGACGCCGAAGGTCGTGCGCTTGTCCGGAAACAGAATCTCGTCGCGCGTCGTCGGATGCGCCACGTCAATCTGCCGCGGCAGCTCCCGTCCGGCCAGCGCCTGGTCGAACAACGCCAGCGTCTGTTCCGATTCGCTGCGGCCTTCGACGACGCAGTCCACGCTCAGCTCGTCGAACATGTCGTTCTGCGTGATCTGCCAGCCGCCCGATCCTCCGACGATGACCTTGAAGTTCGCCCGCCACGGGTTCGCCTTGATGGCGGCGAACATCTGCCGCGCGTAGTGGGAGTTGATCGGCTGCTTGGCCGATCCGAAGATCGAGGTATACACGCCGGCGGCGAACGTCACGCCGAGCGGATTGTGCGTCGAGACCGCGACAACGCGCGTGTTCGGGCCGATGAACGCGTCGAGGTCCTGCGGGTAGCAGCAGACGATGCTGGCGGCGTCGAACCGGCGCAGCAGCGACTTCTCGAGCACGCGGACCCCGGCCGGCATGTACCGCGCCGACCCGTCCTCGTTGTATTCGACTCTCCGCCACTCCGGATACTTCTTGTTGAGGATGCCTTCCAGCCACATCGGCAGCGAGGCCATGCTCATCTGGATGAAATAGCCGGCGTGGTCGATGATCTCGGTCAGCGGCGCCGTGAGGACGATGGGCGCTCCGCCCTTCACGCGTGAGGCGGGTGTGCTCAGGCCCGCCTGGACAGGGTTGTCCACTGAGTGTGCCTCCGTTTTCCAACGATTATTGACCAGCTCAAGCGGATTGACACAGGTCAACCGGGTTCCTTCCGCCTGAAGGAGGACGCTACCAGTGTCCAGGCGGAACCTGCGAGTAAGCTAATTGGTCGGCTCGGCCATGGAACCCCAACACCTCGCGCTTCTCGGCATCACCTTCGTCGCCGCGATCGTCAACGGCGCCCTCGGCTACGGCTTTTCCTCGATTACGGTCCCGCTCGCGCTGCTCTTCCTGACCAACCGCGTCCTGAACCCGGCCCTGGTCCCGATCGAGGTCGCGCTCAACGCCTACGTCCTCTGGGTCAACCGCGAATCGCTGCCGAACGTCTGGCGCCGGGTGTTTCCGATCGTTGTCGGCCTGCTGCCGGGAGTCATCGCCGGCACGATGCTGGTGTCGCGGGTGAGCCCGGGCTGGCTGAAGTTCGGGACCTTCATCGCGCTGCTGCCTCTGATCCTTCTGCAGGCGGCCGGCTATCGCCGTCCCCTCAAGTCGGAGCGGTCGATCGGTCTCGGCTTCGGCGTGGGCGTTGGCGTGTTGTATTCCGTCACGACGATTTCGGGGCCGCCGCTGGCGGTGATGTTGAGCAACCAGGGTCTGACGAAGCGCGATTTCCGCGCAGCGCTCGGGTTCATCCGGCTCGCCGAGTCCTCGTTTACCGCCGTTGCCTACGCGTGGGCCGGTCTTTACAGCGTGGAAAGCCTGGGCCTGGTGCCGTACATCGTGCCGAGCATCGCGATCGGCGTTCCGATCGGCGCGGCGCTGATCCAGCGGATCCGGCCTGAAACGTTCCGGCGCATCTGCATGAGCTTCGACGCGTGGATCGTCGGGTTCGGGTTGTCGAACCTGCTCAAGGAGCTGCACCTCGTCGAAAGCAACCTCGCGTTCCTCGTCCTCGCCGCGGTGGGCGTTCTCGATACGTGGCTGCTCTATCGCTTCTTCTCCGTGCAGTTGCCCCAGGCAAAACGCGCCGAAACCGTCGCCCAGATTCGGGGCGCTCCTGCAGACTCCTGATCCCTGATCCCTGATCCCCGATTCCCGATCCCTTGTGAAACCGCACACGAAACTCCTGCTCGCGCTGGTGGCCGGCTTCGCTGCCGGTGCCGCCGCCCATGCCTACGGCAGTTCTCCGGCCGTGGATTTCCTGGGCCAGCAGATCCTCCGCCCCGTCGGACAGATCTTCCTGCGCGTCATCTTCATGACCGTGGTGCCGATGGTGTTCGCGGCGCTCGTAATTGGCGTCTACGAACTGGGACGCGAGCACGGCCTCGGCGGCGTCGCCGCCCGAACGCTGGCCTTCACGCTGCTGCTCAGCGCTGTTTCGGTGATCGTCGGCATGCTGCTCGTGAATGTCGTCCGACCCGGCGCGAACCTGCCAATCCGGCCTGATGCCGCATCCGCCGGAGTCACCACGCTGGAAAGCAATGCCGCCGCCGCGAAGCCGCTGGGCGATGTGCTGATCGAGCTGATCCCGCGCAATCCGCTCGATTCCGCGGTGCGCGCGCTCGACGGCGAGATGCTGCCGCTGATGGTGTTCGCGCTGATCTTCGGCTTTGCCATCAGCCGCGCGCCGGCCGGCGAGGGCGAACGCAACATCCTCGTTCGCGTCTTCGACCAGATCTTCGACGCCTGCATGCGCATCGTCGGCTGGGCGATGGTCATCGCTCCCCTGGCGGTGTTCGCCATCGTGTTCAACACCGCGCGCACGTTCGGCGGCGACGTGTTCCGGGCGGTGCTGCTGTATGTCGTGACGGTCGTCGTCGGGCTGCTGATCCAGCAGTTCATCGTCTATAGCGCAGTCCTCCGGGTTGCGGCGAGGCGGTCGCCGATCCAGTTCTTCCGCGATTGCCGGGAGGTGTACCTCTACGCGTTCTCGACCGCGTCATCGAACGCGACGCTGCCCGTGTCGCTGAAGACGGCGGAAACGAAGCTGGGGATCTCTCCACGCATTGCCCGCTTCGTGCTGACGGTGGGCTCGACGGCCAATCAGAACGGCACGGCGCTATTCGAGGGGGTGACGCTGCTCTTCCTGGCGCAGGTGTACGGCCTCGATCTGACGGTCGGGCAGCAGGTCCGCGTGATGGTGATGTCGATCGTGGCGGGGATCGGCACGGCCGGCGTGCCCGGCGGGTCGCTGCCGATGGTGCTGATCGTGGCGCAGTCGGTGGGGATCCCGGCCGAGGGTATGGGGCTGATTCTCGGAGTCGATCGGTTCCTCGACATGTGCCGGACGGCGGTGAACGTCAGCGGTGATCTCGTTATTGCTACTGTCGTCGATAAGTCTCAAGTGTCAACTTTCAAGTGACAGGTAAGTCGCAAGTGCTTGTCCACTTACTTGCCAGTTGTTAGTTGTTACTTCTAACTTCATTACTGCGCGGCCTGACGTAGACGCGATCGCCGACGATCACGCGCACCGCTTCGGCACGTTCTCCATCGAGCTCCATCGGCGTCGGCGTGCCGTTCTTGTCGTGCATCTCGACCTGCACGCGCCCGTGGAACAGGTTCACATCACCCAGGAAATTCGACACGAACGGCGTTGCCGGCTTCTCGATCACTTCGCCCGGAGGCGCGTCCTGTTCGATTTTGCCGTCGTTCATGACGACAACACGGTTGGCCAGCTCGAGGGCCTCTTCCTGATCGTGCGTGACGAACACGCTGGTGAGATGGATTTCCTGATGCAGGCGGCGCAGCCACCGGCGCAGTTCCTGGCGCACCTTGGCGTCGAGCGCGCCGAACGGCTCGTCGAGCAGCAGTACTCGAGGCTCGACGGCGAGCGCTCTGGCCAGGGCGACACGCTGGCGCTGCCCTCCCGACAGCTGCGACGGGTAGCGGTCTCCCAGGTAATCGAGCTGCACCAGGCCGAGCAGCTCGTGCACACGGCGGCTGATGTCGTCCTGGGACGGGCGCTGGTCGCGCGGGCGCACGCGAAGCCCGAACGCGACGTTTTCGAACACCGTCATGTGACGAAACAGCGCGTAGTGCTGGAAGACGAAGCCGACGCCACGATCGCGCGGATCACGCCTGGTCGCCTCGTCGCCGTCGAAGAACACGGATCCAACATCGGGCGTTTCAAGGCCGGCGATCACACGCAGGAGCGTGGTCTTGCCCGAGCCGGACGGGCCGAGCAGCGCTACCAGCTCGCCCGAGTGCACGGTGACGCTCACATCGCGAAGCGCGACGAAGCTGCCAAATGTTTTGGTCAGGTTTCTGACTTCGATGCTCATATGCGTTCCTGGTCCGGCTAAAGCCGGACACTACGTCGATGTAGTGTCCGCCTTCAGGCGGACCCTCCGTGCAGCCTCCGTTCGAGAATTGTCTTCACGACCAGCGTCACCACCGCCAGCAGCGTCAACAGCGACGCAACGGCAAACGCCGCCTGGAACATGTACTCGTTGTAGAGAATCTCCACGTGCAGCGGCAGCGTGTTCGTTTCGCCGCGAATCTTGCCGGAGACCACCGACACGGCCCCGAACTCGCCCATCGCGCGCGCGTTGCAGAGAATCGCGCCGTAGAGGACACCCCATTTGATGTTGGGGAGCGTGACGCGGAAAAACGTCTGCCAGCCGCTCGCGCCGAGGACGCGCGCGGCTTCCTCTTCCTGCGTACCGGCGGCTTCCATCACCGGAATGACCTCGCGCGCGACGAACGGAAACGACACGAAGATCGTCGCCAGCACGATGCCGGGAATGGCAAACACAATCCGCAGGTCCTGCTCCGCCACCCACGGACCGAGCACGCCCTGGCGCCCGAACAGCAGCACGAACACCATGCCGGAAATGACCGGCGAGACGGCGAACGGCAGATCGATCAGCGTGGTCAGCAACGTGCGGCCGGGAAAGCGGAACTTCGCGATCGCCCATCCGGCCGCGACGCCGAAAACGAGATTTGCCGGAACCGCGAATGCGGCGGCGATGAGCGTCAGCTCGAGGGCGGCAATCGCATCCGGCTCACGAACCGATTCGAAGTACGGGCCGATACCGTTGCGGAATGCCTCGACGAACACGACCGTCAGCGGCAGCACCAGAAAGAGCGCGAGAAAGCCGAGACACGTGCCAGTCAACAGCACGCGAATCGCCGCCGGCTCGGTGAGCATTGTGGGGCGGGTTCGGCCGGAGTCGGAAACGAGCGCAGGCGGACCCGCCGATTGAACAGCTCCCGCCATCAGCCCGCAACCCTCCGCGTCGTCCAGCCCTGCAGCGCGTTGATCACCAGCAGCATCGCAAACGAGATCGTGAGCATCACGACCGCGATCGCCGTCGCGCCTGCGTAGTCGAACTGTTCCAGCTTGGTGATGATCAGCAGCGGCGAGATCTCGGTGCGCATCGGCATGTTGCCGGAGATGAAGACGACCGACCCGTATTCACCGATGGCCCGCGCAAACGCGAGTGCAAACCCTGTCAGCCACGCCGGATACAGATACGGGAGGATGACCCGTGTCACGACCTTCAGGCGGCTTGCGCCGAGGCTGGTTGCGGCTTCTTCAATCTCGACGTCGAGGTCTTCGATGACGGGCTGGAGTGTCCGGACGACGAATGGCAAGCCGATGAAGATGAGCGCGATGGTGACGCCGACGCGCGAAAACGCGAGCTTGACGCCGTAGGGCTCTGCCAGCTGGCCGATCCATCCATTCGGCGCGCACAGGGTCGTCAACGTGATCCCGGCGACCGCGGTGGGCAGCGCGAACGGCAGGTCAACCAGCGAGTCGAGGATGCGGCGGCCTGGGAACGAATAGCGAACGAGCACCCACGCGACTATCAGTCCGAACACGCCATTCACGCAGGCGGCAACGAACGATGCGCCGATGCTCAGCTGATACGAGGCGACTACGCGCGGGTCCGTGATCGTCGCCTCGAACTGCGCCCACGGCACAGACGCCGCCCGAAGAGGAAGCGTGACGAGCGGGATCAACACGATCAGCGTCAGATACGCGAGCGTGTAGCCAAGCGTGAGTGTGAATCCCGGGAGGACGGAGCGTCGCCTCATCTCCCCGGCCGATAAATCCTGTCGAACATGCCGCCGTCGTTGAAGTGGGTCTTCTGCGCGCTCTGCCAGCCGCCAAACGCCTGGTCGATCGTGAACAGTTCAACCTTCGCGAACGTGCCGGCATATTTCGCGGCGACCTTTTCATCGCGCGGGCGGTAATGGTTCCGCGCGGCGATTTCCTGGCCCTCTGGCGTGTACAGGAACTGGAGATAGGCCTCGGCGACGGCCTTGGTTCCCTTTCGGGCGACGACCTTGTCAACGACGGCGACCGGTGGTTCCGCCAGGATGCTGAGCGACGGGGTGACGATCTCGACTTTGCCCTTCGCCTCCTCGAGCGCGAGGTACGCCTCGTTCTCCCAGGCGAGCAGCACGTCGCCGATGCCGCGCTGCACGAAGGTTGTCGTCGCGCCGCGCGCCCCGGAGTCGAGCACGGGCACGTTCTTGAAGAGCGCCGTCACGAACTCGCGCGCTTTCGCGTCGCTGCCGCCGTTCCGGCGCTTCGCGTACTCCCACGCCGCCAGATAGTTCCAGCGGGCACCGCCCGAGGTCTTCGGGTTCGGTGTGATGACCTGCACACCGGACCGAACCAGGTCGCTCCAGTCCTTGATGCCCTTGGGATTGCCCTTGCGGACGAGGAAGACGATCGTCGAGGTGTACGGGGCGCTGTTCTGAGGCAGACGCTTCTGCCAATCCTTGTGGATCAATCCGGAGTTGGACACGGCGTCGATGTCGTAGGCGAGCGCCAGCGTGACAACGTCGGCGTCGAGGCCGTCGATCACCGCCCGCGCCTGCGAACCCGATCCGCCGTGCGACTGGCGGAAGGTGATGTCCTGGCCGGCCTTGCTCTTCCAGTACTTCGCGAACGCGGCGTTCACGGCAACGTAGAGCTCGCGTGTGGGGTCGTACGACGCATTGAGGAACTGCGTCTGCGCGGATGCCGTGGCGGCCAGGAGCACGGCCAGGGCGACGGCGAGAATCGTTCGTGACAGTAACTTCATGATTCCTTCCTCTAGAAATTCAGCTGGGTCCGGAACGCGATGCCGTTTTCAGCGGCCCGTGCGCCAGCCTGGTTGTCGTCGAACACCGTGCGCTCGAAGTTGAGGACGTACTTCAGGTTGCCGGTCAGGTACCAGTTCAGGCCGACGGTCCATGCCTGCGCCTTGCGGCTCGAGCCGGCAACCGCGAATCCCAGATCGATTGCCGCCTGGTCGACCTTCAATTCATGGACGCGCGCGGCGAGCTGGAACGCGCCCCAGTGCCCGGTCGAGGGATCGAGGATCGCGCGCGGGCGGACGCCAGGGCCCGCATCCGTGGCCACTTCCCCCGTCAGCACCCACGACGCCGCAACCTGCCATGCCCGGGCCGCGATGTCGTCAGACACGCCGTTACGTGTCACGGGGACTTCCGTTCGGACGTATTCGGCCCAACCGCCGAACGGGCCTCTGAAGAAGAACAGCTGCGGCGAATAACGGACGCGCCTGCCGCTGGCGACCGCGCCCGTCGCGTACCAGAAGAACGGCTGCTGAAAAGTCTGCGTGCGGTAGGACGGCAGCGCCGCGGCGCCGGTCTGACGTCCGGTATTGCCCGAGACGGCGCCGCCGAGACCGCGCAGCGGACTCGCGACATTGCGCGTGAAGGGGCGCAGAATCACGCGCGCCGAGACGTCTTTTCCATCGTTGGCGTCGAGATCGGAGCTGCCGCCGTCCGCCACTCCATTCATCACGCCGGCGAGATAGCTGAACACTCCGCCACCAACGTCGCCGAGCACCTGGATGCCGAGGTCGCGGTTCGGCGCCAGGGCGGTCGGCAGCGCCCGGTCCATGAACAGCAGGTTCGACGCCGAGTGCAGGCGCTCCAGCCCGAACGGATGCTTGCCCTTGCCGGCGCGAATGCGAAAGGCGGGCGAGAAGATGGTGTCGATGTAGGCGTCCTGAAGGACGAGCGTGCCGCCCGCGAAGTCGGGGTTCACATAGAACTCGAACCGCCGCAGAATCCGCCCGCGCAGGTACGGCCGCAGGCGGCGGAGGGCAAACGTATCGTTGATCGCCTCATTGTCGTCTTCCGCCGCCAACCGGCCGTCCGCCTGCACGAGCGCGCCGATCTGCAGCCGGTACTCACCATTCCCCGACTCGATCGCAAACCCGTCCTGCCCCGCAATCAGACGTGCGGGGGGCGCCACTCCCGGCACGTCCGGCGGCGGCTCGACGGCCCCCTGCTGCGCGAAGGCCGGAGGCGCAAGGGTGACACTGAAGACAGCTACTCCCAGGAATCGCCAATGCATCGTTTCTCCATTTCTCGTCGTCGCCGCGTGCGCCGACGCGCTGAACCGACCGCGGAGGTGCCGCCGACGCGTCAGCGAGGAGAAACGGGAATCAGTGGAAGGAAAACTGGCTGGATTCGCTCACCTCACTGCCGCCGGCGGCATACATGCGCAGCGACACGGCGCCGGCATGCGGCAACAGACCCGACAACAGAGGCAGAGCAAAGACATGAGACAAATATCTATATGTTCACTAGGAGATTCATGTCAAGCGGTCCCTATTGACGATCGTGGGGCGAGCCTTGCCAGGCTCGCCACGCGGACGTGACAACGTCCGCGCCACGTCCTTCGACCGGTTACCTTCGGCGAGACAGGCTTGACCGAGAGCGTGCGTTCAGGCCCGCAAGGGTGGTGTTGTCGAGGATGTGCGCGGTGGCGTCCCGCACCTCCTTCATCGCCAGGCGGACGCCGCAGGTTTGTTCGTCGAGGCATTCATCGCAGCGGCGGTACGCGGTCTTGCTGACGCAGGGGATGAGGGCAAGGGGCCCTTCCAGGATGCGAATGATCTCGCCAACGGTGATATCGCCCGGTCTTCGCGCGAGCACATAGCCGCCGCTCCGGCCAAGCTTGCTCTGCAACAGGCCGTGGCGCGTCAGCTCGAGGAGGATGGCTTCGAGGAACTTCTTTGGCAGCCGCTGACGATCGGCAAGCTCCGACGCCTGCATCGGCCGCTGGCCGGCGTCCTCGGCCGCCAGCTCCAGCATCGCCTTCAGGCCGTACTTCGACTTCTTCGAGAGCACGTAATTATTCTATAGACTCACTAGGCAATTGACAGCGTCACCGATGAGAGGTCGATGCCTTCGACCGAGGCTGTCCACGACTCGCCCGGCGCGAGCAACTGCGAGTCGGTCAGCGTACCGGAGCTGACGAGTTCTCCGGCGGCAAGAGGATGGTCCGGCGTGCGGCGGGAGACCGCCGCCGAGAGCTCGGCCAGACACAGCGCCGGACTGCGCAGCGAGTTCTTCCCCGATCCTTCCGCCCTCACCTCGCCGTTCCGCGACAGCGTCAGCGTGAATCGAGCGAGCTGGTCGGCGAGCGCCGGGATCGCCGCTGTGTCCACCACGCGCGGTTGGCCGACAACGAGCCCGGCGTGGAGACCGAACGCCGCGACAAAGTCCGGCGGCTGGAACTTCCAGTCCGCAAATACACAGTCGATGATTTCGAATCCGAGCGCGATCCATTCCACGTGCCTCAGCACATCGGCGGGTTCGCTTGCGCCGTCGAGCGGCGAGCGGAGCTTGAAGACGATCTCCGGCTCGATTTTCGGCGAGCACATCTGGCGGATCGTCAGCGATGCGGTCTGTCCATCGGCGCGCTGCACGGTGTCGTCGTACATGTGCGCCCACACCAGGGTCTCGAGCTTGAGGGCGCGCCACATCGCCTTGTTCGCGTAGCCGACCTTGCGGCCGACCGTGGTCCGGCCGCTCGCGCGCCGCATGCGAACGAGCTCGGCTTCAACCGAGTAGCCCGCATCGAGATCGAAACCGGCGACACGGCCGGACGGCGGGGTGTCGATGAACTGCGTTCCAGCGTACGCCGCCCGCAGTTCCTCCGCGAGCGCGCGTACGTCAACCGTACCTTCCACAAGTGGCCTTAGGTCCGCGCCGCCGCAGGAACGGCTGCGGCGGCCTTCAGCCGAGCGCCTGCCGCGCGGAGCTGCAGCGCCATCACCGCCGCTACGACGGCCATGCCGGAGCTCACATAGAGACCCGTCGTCCAGCTGCCGGTCTGTTCAAAGAGGAACGGCCCCAGCCAGAGGATGAGGAACGCCGCCGTGCCCTTGGCGGTGTAGAGAACGGCGTAGTTCGACGTGGCGTTCTTGCTGCCGAAGTAATCGCCCGACGTCGCCGGGAAGAGCGAGTAGATCTGTCCCCATGTGAAGTACACGAGGACGATGGCCGTGATGTACCACGTGATGGATGTCTGGCCGAACACGACCACCGCCAGCAGGCAGATGGCCTGCAGCGCGAACGTCAGCACCATCGTCCGCTCGCGACCCAGCTTGTCGGACGCCCAGCCCCAGAAGATGCGGGCGGCGCCGTTCGCAAGCGGGCTGAGCGTCGCCACCAGCCCGAGCTGCGCCGTGGTGTACCCCCACGACCTCGTGATCGGTCCGACGTTCGCCGTCACGAGCAGCCCGCCGGTCACCATCAGCACGAACATGACGTACATCGTGTAGAACTCGCGCGTGCGCAGCACTTCGAGCGTCGTGTACTGCCTCCGCGCGGGAGCGGCCGTCGCCGCTTTCGGACCGGCCGCTTCGGAAGGGGGGTGGCGCATGAACTGCGCGGCGGCGACGATCACGAGCCCCTGCACGAGGCCGGTGGCAGCGAAGGTGCCCTGATAGCCGCGGGTCGCCAGCAGGTCCGTGATGATCGGGATGAAGAGGGCCGTGCCGCCGCCGAAGCCGGCCGCCATGATCCCCGACGCCAGACCGCGGCGATCCTTGAACCACTTGAGGGCGGATCCGATCGACGCGCTGTAGACGAACGCCGCTCCCGTGCCGGCTGCGCAGTACAGAACATAGAGCATCGGCAGGCTTGTGGCCGAGCCCATGCCCGCCCACCCCAGTCCGCAGAGAATCCCCGCGACAGTGATGAACCAGCGCGGACCGAGGCGATCGATGAACCAGCCGTCGAGCGGCTGCACCCATGTCTGAAACGCGATGAAGAGGGTAAATGCGAACTGGATGTCCGTCAGGCTCCAGCCCGTGCCCGCTTGCATCGGGTTGACGAATAGCGTCCACGCGTACTGCAGGTTCGCGATCATGATCATCGCGATCACAGAGGCGACGAGCTGGAACCAGCGGTTGTTGATCATGGACGTGCTGCCGCCTCCACAGGGGTGGCCACGGGCTGCCCGCGGCGTTCATCGAGAAACTTCACGCACGCGTAGACGGCGCTCGTCGAGGGCATCGGCACGCCAAGCCGCTCCCCCAGTTCGACCACCGCGCCGACGACCGCTTCGAGCTCCATGGGGCGGCCGGCCTCCCAGTCCTGGAGCATCGACGTCTTGTGCGCGCCGACCTTTTCGGCGCCGGCCATTCGCTGATCGATGCTGATCGGCAGCTCGATGCCAAGCTTCGACGCCACGGCCTCGGCCTCCACCATCACGGCGCGTGCCAGGCCGGAGACAGCGGGATGACGCGTCAGCTCTTCGAGCGTGCCACCGGTGAGGACGCTCAGAGGATTGAACGCGACGTTGCCAAGGAGCTTGACCCAGATCTCATGTCGGATCCGCGTCGTCACCGGGCAGCGGAAACCGGCGACCGACAGCGCCGAGGTCACCTGCTTGACGCGGTCCGACCTCTCGCCGCCCGGCTCGCCGAAGCTGATTCGATTCCCTTCGGTGTGATGAATGACGCCGGGCGCGGCGATGTCGGTGGCGAAGTAGGCCAGCGAGCCGATGACGCGGCGGTGCTCGATCGACGCCGCGATGACCCCACCCGGGTCAACGCGCTCGAGCGTGAGGCCATCGAGCGCGCCGCCATGCTCCTGGAAGTACCACCACGGAATCCCGTTCTGCGTGCTGACGACAACGGAGTCTGGACCGAAGAGCGGACGCAGCTGTGGCGCAAGCGCCGTGAGGCCGTGTGCCTTGACGCCGAGGAACACCACATCGGCAACGCCAATGGTCGTCAGGTCGTCGGTAGCCCGCGGACGCGCGGAGAAATCGCCGTCCGGACTGATGACCCGGACGCCCTGCTGCTGCATCGCGCGGAGGTGCGGACCGCGGGCGACCAGCACGACGTCGGCGCCGGCGTGCGCGAGCCGCGCGCCGATATAGCCGCCGATCGCACCGGCGCCGGCGATGACGATCTTCACGACGGCTGCGCGGAAAAAGCCTGAGCCACGACCCGCCGCTGAATCTTTCCCGTGGCGGTTCTCGGGATCGCGTCGGTGATGAAGATCTGCTTCGGCCGCTTGAAGTCGGCGAGACGCTCGCGGCAGAACGCCAGGATCTCCGCTTCCTTGGCCGCGGCGCCCTCACGGAGCGTGACCGCCGCCGCCACTTCCTCGCCCCACGTCGCGTGCGGCTGGCCAAAGGCCACCGCCTCGGCAATCGCCGGATGCGCGAGCAGCACTTCGTCGATCTCGCGCGGCGAAATCTTCTCCCCGCCGCGGTTGATCATTTCCTTCAGCCGGCCCGTCAGCGACAGGTACCCCTGCTCGTCGAGCATGCCCTGATCGCCGGTCCGGAACCACTCGCCGAAAAACGCGGTGGCGTTCGCCTCGGGGTTGTTTTCGTATCCCGAGACGACGTTCGGTCCGCTGATGCACACCTCGCCGCGCTCGCCGGCAGCGAGCACGTTGCCATGTTCATCGCGGATGCTGATCCCGACGTTGGTGCCAGGTCCGACCGAACCCGGTTTGCGCGCAGAAGGCGGCAGCGGATTGGAGGCCATCTGGTGCGCGGCTTCCGTCATGCCGTAGGCCTCGAGCACCGGAGCGCCGAATGCCTCCTCGAGGCCGGCCATGACCGGTGGCGGCAGCGCGGCACTGCAGGATCGGATGAAGCGCAGGTTCTCGGAGCCCGCCGGGCGCGATCCTTTTTCTGCGCGCGCGAGCAGCAACTGATGGATCGTCGGCACCGCCGAGTACCACGTCGCCCCGGTGTCGCGCACCATCCGCCAGAACGACAGCGGGCTGAACTTGGCCGGAACGACGACCGTTCCGCCGGTGGCAAGGGTCGCGAGCGTCGATGCCACCAGGCCGTGCACGTGAAACAGCGGCATCACGCACATGGAGACGTCGCGCGAGGACAGGTCGTAGGTCGCGGCGACGTTGCGCGACGAAATCGTGAGGTTCGCATGCGTCAGCGGCACCCGCTTCGGCCGGCCGGTGCTCCCGCTGGTGTGCAGGATGAGCGCAACGTCGCTCGGGGCCGGCGCTGCGTACGACTGGCCACCTGTCCTGCCGTCAACGGTCACACGGCCGTCGGCTTCCATCTCAACGGTCAGTACCGGCACCTTGCACGCCGCCGCTGCGCGCCGCGCATCGTCTGCGCCGGCCGCCGGCAGGAGCAAAACCTTGGCACTCGTGTCTTCCAGATAGAACTTGAACTCCTCTTCGCGATACGCCGGATTGAGCGGCGCGGCCGTCCCGGCCTCCGAGGCAGCCAGAAAGGCAACGATGGTCGGCAGCCCGTTGGGCAGGGCCATCCCGACGCGGTCGCCGCGCCGGACGCCGTTTGCGGCAAGGGCTTCGGCAACGGCCTTGACCTGATCTCGCAGGTTTCCGTAGCTGATCCGGAGGTTCGATTCAGGAAGGATGATGGCAGTCTGGTCCGCGCCGGCCGTCAGCAGACCGAGCAAAGTGGTTGGCGGCATGAGGTTTCTCCCGATGTGTCCGAAGGCAGCGCAGTGTATATCAACCCGGAGGCGGACCAAACCGGTCGGATTTGAGGTAGAATCTCAGGACAGTGTTCGGCCCAAACTGCTGCTGTACCTGCGCTTGTTGTATGAGGACCCCATCGGTCCCGGCGCTTGCGGTCCAGCTGTTTGGGTAACAACCAGAACCACAAAGAGCTGAAACGAAGCCCGGGACAAAATCCCGGGCTTTTTTGTTTTTATGTCTACAGTGGCCTTATCTCCGGACGTGACGACCGACCTCCGACTCGACCATCTCCGCGCGCTGGAAGCCGAAAGCATCCACATCATGCGCGAGGTCGTGGCCGAGTTCGAGCGGCCGGTGATGCTCTACTCCATCGGCAAGGATTCTTCGGTCCTGCTCCGGCTCGCGCAGAAGGCGTTCTACCCCGGACCTATTCCGTTCCCGCTCCTCCACGTCGACACGACCTACAAGTTCCGCGAGATGATCGAGTTCCGCGATCAGATGGCGAAAGCGGTCGGCGCGCGGTTGATCGTCCATACGAACCAGGAAGCGATCTCCGACGGGACGCAGCCCTTCAAGGTCGGGACGCAGCGCTGCTGCGGCCTGCTCAAGACGAAGGCGCTCCTCGACGGACTGGAATCCGGCAACTTCGACGCCGCGATCGGCGGCGCCCGGCGCGACGAGGAGCGCTCGCGTGCGAAGGAGCGCGTCTTCTCGGTCCGCGACCCGAACGGCCAGTGGGATCCGAAACGCCAGCGGCCCGAGCTCTGGAATCTGCTCAACGGGAAACTGCGGCCGGGCGAGAGTATCCGCGTCTTCCCGCTGTCCAACTGGACCGAGCTCGACGTGTGGCACTACATCGCGCTCGAGAAGATCCCGATCGTGCCGCTCTACTTCGCCAAGGAACGCGAAGTCATCGTTCGCGGCAACTCGCTGATCGTCCAGGAGCAGCCCTTCGTCGTCACGATGCCCGGTGAAAAGCCGCAGCTCGTGAAGTGCCGCATGCGCTCGCTCGGCTGCTCGCCCTGCACCGGCGCCATCCGCTCGGATGCGGACACGGTTCCCAAGATCATCAGCGAGCTGATTGCCACGCGGCAGTCCGAGCGGCAGCTGCGCATCATCGACCACGATCAGGACGGCTCGATGGAGCTGAAAAAGCGCGAGGGCTACTTCTGATGGCGGTGTACGGTTCAGAAGGCGGCCTGCTCCGCATCTGCACGGCCGGCAGCGTGGACGACGGGAAGAGCACGCTGATCGGCCGGCTGCTGTACGACTCGCAGTCGGTGTACGAGGATCAGGTCAGCTCGGTCGAGAAGGCGTCGAAGAACCGCAACGCCGGTCCGATCGACTTTTCGCTGTTCACCGACGGCCTGCGCGCCGAACGCGAACAGGGCATCACCATCGACGTCGCCTACCGGTATTTCGCGACGGCGCGGCGCAAGTTCATCCTCGCCGACACACCCGGGCACGAGCAGTACACGCGCAACATGGCCACCGGTGCGTCGACGGCGGACGTGGCCATTCTGCTGATCGACGCCCGCAACGGCGTCCGCGCGCAGTCGAAGCGGCACGCGCGCATTGCCAGGCTGCTCGGCATCCAGGACTTCGTCCTGGCGATCAACAAGATGGACCTGGTGGACTACGATCGCGACGTCTACGAGAAAATCCAGGACGACTTCGAGGAGTTCCTCACCGGCGCCGCCGTCCACGCGATCCCGATGAGCGCGCTGAACGGCGACAACGTCATCACGCGCAGCGATCGGACCCCGTACTTCGACGGCCCGCCGCTGCTCGAATATCTCGAGACACTTCAGGTACACCGCAACCTGCCGTCGGCTCCCTTCCGCTTCCCCGTCCAGCTGGTCGCACGGCCGGACCAGGACTTCCGCGGCTACGCGGGGCAGATCGCGTCGGGCATGGTCCGCGTCGGCGACCGTCTGACCACATGGCCATCGGGAAAGTCGGCGGTGGTCGAACGCATCGTGACGTGGGACGGGGACCTCGACATGGCGTTCGCGCCGATGTCGGTCACGTTGACGCTGGACCACGAAATCGACATCAGCCGCGGCGACGTGCTGACCATCGAGCCGGCGTTCGTCGGGCAGAAGTTCGAGGCCGAGGTCGTCTGGATGGACGAGAAGCCGCTCGACCCGGGCCGTGTCTACCTGCTCAAGCAGGGCACGCGGACGGTCACGGCGGAAGTGAATCACGCGCTGGTGCTGAACCAGATCGGTACCGTGCAGGTGTCCACCGCCCGGCCGCTCGTGTTCGACCGCTATGCCGAGAACCGTGGGACGGGCAGCTTCATCCTCATCGATCCGGCGACGCAGTTTACGTGCGGCGCGGGCATGATTAGCGATCCGGTTCGCGAAACGACGCACCTGCACGCGGCGCCGCTGACGTTCGCCGAACGGCTGGCGCACATGGCCCGTCGGGCATCGTCGGATGACGAAGCGGCGGACCTGATCCGCAAAGCGCTCGAGGAAATGTTGACATGATCGACGCGGCCCGGGAAGTCATCGCAACCGCTCTCGCTTCGTCGAAGAAGCCGTGCATCACCTCGAGCTTCCAGGCGGAGTGCGTCGTCCTGACCCACATGCTGCTGCAGGAGCGGCCGGACCTTCCCGTCCTGTTCCTGGACACGTTCCACCATTTCCCGCAGACGCTCGCCTACCGCGACGAGCTCACGGAGCGATGGAAGCTGAATCTGATCAACCTGCGCGCGAAGGAACCGCAGGTCGGGTTGTGGGAGCGCGAGAGCACGCAGGCGTGCTGCGCGCGTCATAAGGTTGAACCGTTGTTCAGCGCTCTGGCCGACTACGATACCTGGTTCACCGCACTGCGGCGCGACCAGTCGCCGTCGCGCGCGAACCTGAAGGAAGTGGAGCCGTTCCAGCTCCCCGCGAAGACGATCTCACGCGTCGCGCCGATTGCCGGCTGGCACGCACGCGACGTCTGGACGTACGCGAAGGAGCACGACATCCCGCTGCTGCCGCTCTACGAGCTTGGCTACACCAGCATCGGCTGCGAGCCGTGCACGACGCTGCCGCTCGACCCGAATAACCCGCGCTCCGGCCGCTGGCAGGGCGAGAAGCTCGAGTGCGGGATTCATATTCAGGCCAAGTAGCTGTGATCTTCGATCGTTCGCGATCTTCGTGGTTAGGAAAGAACCAGTTATCGCTCCGAACGTGCTGACCGCAGTTCGAGCGCGAGGCGCCGCAGCTCCCGCAACTCCGCCGACGGCGGCTGACTGTCATCCCAGCTCGCACGGTACACGCGAACGACGTCGCCGTCGCGCCGCTTCAGCACGATAGTGGTTCGGATGCAGTCCGAGCATATGCTCGACGGCCCTGTCCCCCAGGGTCCGGTAACTGCGGACACTATGGCTTTTTCAAAACGCTCCAGCAGCGTCGTGCCGCCTGGCGTTGCACATGGCGCCGGACCGCACCCCAGCTGCCCGTCCGAACTGATGGTCACCGAACCGACGCCCTGGCCGGTGAATCCGCCGCTCGTATGCATACGCAGCGACCAGGCGTTGGCGCCCGGCGGCGGCTCGGGCGGATCCGGCACATCGACGACCTGCGCATCCCGCAGATTGACGACTTCGATCTGCCGTGGCGGCGGCAGATTCGCCGGCTGCTGAGCAGCTGCGCTCGTCACGGCCAGCGCCACAACGGCGCTGGCGACTCGCAGGGTCATGCCACTAAGACGCCGAGGAAAGTTGTTTGGCCGCGCTGGCCGGGACGCGCGGCAGGGCCACCGTAAACGTCGAGCCGCGTCCTTCGCCTTCGCTGGCGGCGCTGATGGTCCCGCCGTGCAGCTCCACGAAGTGCCGCACCAGTGCGAGGCCGAGGCCCAGCCCGCCCACCGAACGCGTGTGAACACTTTCGGCCTGCCAGAACCGCTGAAAGAGGAACGGCAGCGACTCGGGACGGATCCCGATTCCGGTATCTGCCACGGCGACTGCCACGACGTTGTCGTCTGCCGCCAGCGTTGCCTGCACGACCCCGCCGCGCGGCGTGAACTTGACCGCGTTCGAGAGCAGATTCCAGAACACCTGCTGCATGCGGTCGACGTCGCAGCGCGCCGACGCAGGTTCGTCCGGAACGGTCATGCGCAGCGCGACGCCCTTGGCGTCCGCGGACGGCCGCACGACGTCGAGCGCCGCCTGCAGCGGGACGGCGACGTTGCATACGTCGAGCGTCAGCCGCACCTTGCCGGTCACAATGCCGGATACGTCGAGCACGTCCGACACCAGCTGCGACAGGACGCGGGCGTTCCGCTCGATGATCTCGATCACCTGCTCGCGGCGCTCGTCGGTATAACGGCCGTCGCGGAGCATGCGGGTATAGCCGAGCACGGCGTTGAGCGGCGTGCGGAGCTCATGCGACAGCATCGCCAGAAACGCGTCCTTGGATCGCGCGGCTTCCTCCGCCTGCCGCAGGAGACGGCGCTGCTCGGAGATGTCGCGGGCAATTTTCGAGGCGCCGACGACGGTCCCGTCCCGGGCGCGGACCGGGGAGACGCTGAGCGAAATTTCGATCAGCGTGCCGTCCTTCCGCTGGCGGATCGTCTCGAAATGCTCGACCGCGCCGCCCGTGCGAATCGTCGCCAGCACCTTGTCTTCTTCCGTCTGCCGATCCTCCGGGATGATGAGACGGATCGGCCGCCCGACGATCTCCTCTGCGCTGTAGCCGAACATTCGTTCCGCCGACCGATTCCACGTCTGCACGATCCCGTTGAGGTCCTTGCTGACGATGGCGTCTTCGGAGGAGTTCACGATCGCGGCGAGGCGCAGCGTCTCGCGCTCCAGCGTCCGCTGCTCCGAGATGTCGCGGATGATGCGCGACGTCCCGACGACCTGTCCCTCGGGCGCGACCACAACCGAGAGCGACACGGAGATCGGAATGCGCTGGCCGTCCCGTGTCAGACCGGTCGTCTCGAAATGCTTGGCCGTCTGACCGGTCAGCACCCGCAGGGACGAGTTTTCCCCGATTGCACGTATCTCCGGCGGAACGATGATTTCGATCGGACGGCCGATCACTTCTGATGCTGAATACCCGAACATCCGTTCGGCGGACCGGTTCCACGTCTCGATGCAGCCATCGAGAGTTTCGGTGACGATAGCGTCTTCGGAAGAAGCCACGACCGCAGCCAGGCGCAGGGTGGCTGGATCAACCATCCGGGCGGACGACATGTATCAATCAAAATATAGGGCCATTTCCACGCGGCAAAGCTCAACAGCGTGGGACTTGCTCAGATCTGGGCCGTGGAGCCGACGCCGGA
Organism: Vicinamibacteria bacterium; assembly: GCA_025938035.1. The sequence continues at coordinate 16,438 of JAICQE010000007.1, read as the reverse complement.
CTGCTGCTTGGCGATCGGCCAGAAGGCGAAATAGGCCGCGTGCACGATGAGGAACGGGAACGTCACGCTGAGCAGCGCGTTCACCAGCCACAACTCGTATTCGTAGCCGGGCGCGCCGGACGGCAGCTCGATTCCAACGATCATCCGATCGACGCGGCCGTACAGTTGCGCCAGCATGCCGCCGATCACTGCCGCGCCCACCGTGTTCGCCGCACCCTTCAGCGGCTGCCGGAGCGCGGCGAAGAGCGAGTTCTGCAGCATGTTCAGCACGATGATCGTGCCGAAGATGAACGGCGCGGTGACGCGCGTCAGCACGGACATCGGGTCGAGCGCGAGGATGCCGGTCGTGATCCACATCACGATCGCGCCCACGGCAGCGGCGGTAATCGTCCACAGGAGGCCGAGCACCGGCTGCTTCATCAGACCGCCGGCGAGCGTGAACGGCCACAAATCGAGGTGCAGCATCACGAACATCCCGCCCAGCATCGTCACGTAGAAGACGAGCGCCGTCACTCCATTAAACAGGCCGTGCGGGGCCGACTGCAGATACACGGGTGCACCCTGCAGGAACTCGTAATTGAAGAACGCGCGGAAGAGCGCATAGGTCAGCGCGCAGGACGCCACCAGAATCATGAATCCTGCGACGCCCATGTTCCTGGTCAGGCGCGTGAACGGCCACCCGCTGAACGCGATGCACAAGAAAAACGTCGTCGGCACGACGATGACGGCAAACTGCGAGGGAATCGGTCCCGGAGGGCTCACGCCCTCGCCGACGGTCAGCCACACGATCAACGCGAGCACCGCAGCGGTCGCGACGTTCATCGACAGGAGCACGAGGCCGCGCGCCGGCTGCGCCGGCGGGGCGAAAGGCGGGTGGGTCGCGATCACCGCCATGACAATCTGCGGGGGTACGACGCAGAGCATGACGAACGACACCCAGCCGAGGAACGTCGGCAGGTCGAACAGTGCGAGGAACGCGAGGGAGATGGCGAGCACGAACGCGCTCGCCGCGATGCCGAGAAGCGGCTGCGTCATAGGGGCTCAATGATAGGGCTACGGGAGGGTGGGGAGGAACCGTGGCGGCCGGCGGGCGTTCAGTCGTTGTTCGAGGGCGTACGCCAGCCCGATCAGTTGCGGTTCGCTGAACGCGGGGCCCATGAATGTGAGCCCGAATGGCAGCGCGCGGCTCTCGCCAATCGGAATGGTGATGCTCGGCGTTCCCGCGATAGCTGCCGCGCCGTAGCCTCCGATCAGTCCCGCCCGATCGCCGCGCGGACCGTCCACGCGCCATGCCGGCCCGGTACTAATCGTCACCACCGCTGCCAGCTTCTCCCGTTCGATCGCGCCCAGCAGACCATCGGGGCCGACACGCCGTCGGATTGCCGCCAGCGCATCCGCGTAGGCCTTGTCGGTCAGCGGTCCCTTGCTTTGTGCGCGTTCGAAGAGCTCCTGGCCGAACAGGGGCATCACACGAGCGGCGTTCGCCCGATTCCAGGCAATGAGCGCCGCCAGCGACTTCTGCGCCGACGTGCTCGTCGCGAGGTACTTGTTCAGGCCGTCCTTGAACTCGTAGAGCAGCACCTCGATCTGTTCCCCACCAGGCGCGCCCAACTGCACGTCGACGATCGTCGCGCCGGCTCTCTCCATCGCGCCCAGCACGGCGGTCAGCGCTGCATCAACGTCCGCGGGCATGCCGGGCGTGCGGAAGACGCCAATGCGCCGGCCCTTCAACGCGTCGCGATTGAGAAACGCGGTGTAGTCCGGCGCTGCCTTCGCAGCCCTGGTCGCGGGATCACGCGAGTCCGCGCCGGCCATCGGGCCGAGGAGAGCGGCCACGTCGGCGACCGTGCGCCCGATTGGCCCTGCGGTGTCCTGCGTCGCCGCGATAGGAATGATGCCGGCGCGGCTGACGAGACCGACGGTCGGCTTCACACCGACGACGCCGTTCACGGAGGCAGGACAGATGATGCTGCCGTTCGTTTCGGTCCCGATCGCCACCGGCGCCAGGCTGGCGGCAGCCGCGGCCGCGGAGCCTGAGCTCGACCCGCACGGGTTCCGGTCGAGGACGTGGGCGTTCTTCGTCTGCCCGCCGCGCGAGCTCCATCCGGAGGTCGATTGCGAGGAGCGGAAGTTCGCCCACTCGCTCAGGTTGGTCCTGCCGAGGATGACGACGCCCGCGTTGCGAAGACGGCCGATCAGAAACGCGTCGGTCTTCGGGCGATTGTCAGCGAAGGCGAGCGAGCCGGCGGAATTGACCATCCCGGCGACGTCGATGTTGTCCTTGACGAGGATCGGAATGCCGTGCAGGGGCCCGCGCGGCCGGCCGGCGCGCCGCTCGGCATCGCGCGCGTCGGCCTCCGTGAGCGCCGCCGGGTTGATGTCGATGACGGCGTTCAGCTGCGGTCCGCTGTCGTCCACCGCGGCGATGCGATCGAGATAAGCGCGCGTCAGCGCACGGGACGTCAGCGTCCCGGCCGCCATACGGCGCTGCGCGTCGGCGACACTCAGATCGACGACGTCAATCGAGGTTGAGGCCTGCTGTGCCGTCGGGCGCGGGTTTTGAACCACGAAGACCGCGAAGACCGCGAAGACCGCGAAGAACGTCCGTTGCCACGAAGGCACTGAGAGACGGAGGCTCTTGAAATGTGCATTCTCCGTGACTCCGTGTCTCCGTGGCATCTTCACGGCTGATAATTCTCAGAGCTTCGCACCGAGATACGCGCACACGCGCAGGAGATCCGCGAACACACCGCCGGCGGTCACGGCCGGCCCGGCGCCGGGGCCCTGCACGACCAGCGGGTTCTGGTGATACCGGCTCGTCACGAACTGCACGATGTTGTCCGTCAGGTTGATGTTCGCGAACGGGTGGCTGCGGTCCAGTTCGACGAGGCCCACCGTCGCCTTGCGGCCCGCGGCGTCGAGCGCGGCCACGTAGCGGAGCACCCGGCCGGATTTCCGCGCTGATTCCAGCCGCGCCAGCATCGGCGCATCGAGCTCCTCGAGCCGGGTCATGAACTCATCCGGCGGGCAGGTCGCCAGCCGCGCCGGAATCAACCCCTCCAGCGCCACATCGGCCAGCTCGATCTTCAACCCCATTTCGCGCCCGAGGATCACCAGCTTGCGGGCGACGTCCATGCCGGAGAGGTCGTCGCGCGGATCCGGCTCGGTGAATCCCTTTGCCTTCGCGTCGCGCACGACCGCGGAAAACGGCTGCGCCCCGTCCCACACGTTGAACAGATAAGCGAGCGTTCCCGAGAAGATCCCTTCGATGCGGCGGATCTCGTCGCCCGTCTCGCGCAGGTCGCGCAGCGTGACGATGATGGGCAGCCCGGCGCCGACGGTCGCTTCGTAGAGATAGTGCGAGCCCGCCTCGCGGCGCGCCTCCATGACGCGTGTGTACAGGTCGAGCGAGCCGCTGTTCGCCTTCTTGTTCGGCGTCGCGATATGGATACCGGCTCCCAGCCAGCGCGGGTACTGGTCGGCAATCGTGGCGCTCGCCGAGCAGTCCAGAATCACGGTGTGCGGAAGGTGGTCGGCGTGGATGTGCTCCTCGAAGACACCGATATCCGCCGTGGTCCCCTCGCCCGCGGCACGCCAGTCCTTCATCTCCAGCGACGAGTCGGACAGCAGCATCCGTTTCGACGTGAGAATGCCGCGCACGCGCAGATCCAGGTGGAAATCGCGGCGCAGGCGCTCCCGCTGCGACGCGAGCTGCTCCAGCAGCACCGCACCCACCGTGCCCGGGCCGATCAGGCCGATCGACACCGTGTGCGGGGACAGGTAGAAGCGCGCGTGGACGGAGCGCAGCGCCCGCGTACTCTGCTTCTCGTCGATCACCGCGGAGATGTTGCGCTCGGACGATCCCTGCGCGATCGCGCGAACGTTCACGCCGGCAGCGGCCAGCGCACCGAAGACGCTGGCGGCGATGCCTGGCGTGCCCGCCATCCCGTCGCCGACGACCGACAGGATGCTGCAGCCGGTGACGAGATCGACGTTCTGGATCTGGCCCTGGCGAAGCTCCGTGGCGAACGCCTGCCGCACCGTTCGCTCGGTCAGCGCGGCGTCCGCTTCCGGAACGGCAAAGCAGATGGAATGTTCCGAGCTGCCCTGCGAGATGAGGATGACGGATACGCCCTCATCGCGGAGCGCGCCGAACAGCCGCTCCGCCGTGCCCGGCACGCCGATCATCCCGGCGCCTTCGAGGTTGACGAGGGCGATCCGCTCGATGCTGGTGATGCCCTTCACCGCGTGCGGCGAGACCGGGGACTCGCAGATCAGCGTCCCTCCCCGCTCGGGCGCGAAGGTGTTGCGGATCCAGATCGGAATCTTCTTCTCGACAGCCGGCGCCATCGTCTGCGGATGAATCACCTTGGCGCCGAAGTACGCGAGCTCCATCGCCTCGTGATAGGAGAGCGAGTCGATGACCGTCGCGTCGGGGACGCGGCGCGGGTCCGCGCTCAGCACGCCGTCAACGTCCGTCCAGATGTGGATCTCCGAGGCGTCGAGCAGGTGGCCGAAAATCGACGCCGAGAAATCGCTGCCATTCCGGCCGAGCGTGGTTTGCAGCCCCTTCGGGTCGCGGGCGATGTAGCCGGTGATGATCAACGCGGCCGGGTTGTGCTCACGAAGCTTCGCCGCGCGCTCGCGCGAGACCTCCCATTGCACCGACGGTCCGAGTGTGGACCATGCCACCTGGACGACTTCCCGGGCATCGATCCACTGCACGCCCTTCCGTGTTCCGCGGCCGCTCAGAAAACGGGCGAAGAGCCGCGTGGACCAGATTTCGCCGAACCCGGCGATAAGGTCCCGTGTCTTGCCCGAGGCGGCGCGCGTGAGGCGAACCCCGTGCAGGATGCTGCCGATGTCCTTGCAGTCGGCGTCGAGCTCGTGAATGAATTCGGACGCGGCGTGCGGGTCGCACAGGTCCGTCGCCATGTCCACGTGGCGATTGCGGACGGCTTCGAGCCCCGGCGCGACGTCTTCCTGGCGCTCGGCGGCGCCAACGAGCGCCAGCAGTGCGTCGGTGACACCGCGGGCGGCCGACAGCACGACGGCGACGCAGGGCGCCGGATCGGCCTCGAGAATCGCCGCCACGCGCGTCATGCACGCGGCATCCGCCACGCTGGAGCCGCCGAACTTATGAACTTTCCACGAGTTAGACACAGTGAGTCCGGGATACGAGTAGGTGAAAACCTAATCGTACCATCGGAACGGTTGCGGGAAGGAACTTCACGGATCGCGACACACCGAGGCACTGAGCCACCGAGGATCGGTGATCTCAATGCTCGGTACCCTCGGTGTCTCGGTGTGTCGGCTTGAACTATTTCGCGGTCTTCAATTCCTCCATGATGATGCCCATGTTGCCGCCGGGGCCGCCGCGGCCGCCGCCGGCATACGTGAAGCCCGCCGCACTGAGCTTCTCCGGCAGCTTGAACTCCGTCATCGCCTGCTCCGGTGTCTTCCCGGCCTTCACCGCTTCGCGCGCGTATGCCAGGGCGACGCGATTGACCTCGCCGAAGTTCACGAAATCCTGCCACGTCATCACGGTACTGTGGCCCGGGATAACGCGATCCACGTTCTTGATCGCGGCGGCCGCCTTGCCAATGGTCGCGCCGTATTCGACGCCGCTTCCGCCGTTGGGCCGATCGATCAGCGGCTGTCCTTTGCCAGCGAACATGTCGCCCGCGTGCATGACACGCGCGTTGCGGAAGACCACCAGCGCGTCACCGCTGGTATGCGCCGGCCCGAAGTAATACAGATCGATGGCGTCGTTGCCGCTGAGCACCGTCAACCGATCACTGAATGTGCGATCGGGCAGGCCGTGCGCGTTTGCGGCGTCCTGGAAGGCCGGCATCTTCTGCATGTTGGCCTTCGTGTTCTCCTGCGTTACGACCTCCACCATCGCCGGGAAAAAGATGTTGCTGCCGTTGTGGTCGCCGTGGGTATGGGTGTTGATGATGTGGGTAATCGGTTTGTCGGTGACGGTCTTGATCTGGTCGAGAATCAGCTGACCGTTGTTTGGGTTCTTGGTGTCCACGAGCACGACGCCATTGGCAGCGACATACACCCCGCTGTTCCCGCCGGCGCCGGGAATCATGTAGAGATTGTCAGCCACCTTCTCGATGGGCCCCGGAACGGGCGCAGGTCCGCGGCCACCGCCGCGACCCTGCCCTGCCGGCGCCTGTCCTCCGGCCGGGGCCTGCGCCTGTTGGGCCGCGATCGTGCCCGCCGTGACGAGGGCACCGGTCAATACGATGCTTGCCAGCACAAACTCGCGTCTCATCTGTCTCCTCCGCAATCTCATGCTCCCCATTACGCCGCGCAGTGGGTATTTCTTTACCCCCCTTCGCTCGCCTTTCGGCACCTCCGGCGCGCAGGCGCTACCTCGGCCATTGAATCTTGTCGGACATGGAATCTTCCCAGCTGCTCCAGCCGGACCCCATCCCGTAAGGCACCCGCTCGAGAATCGCTTCGATCTCGTGCAGCTCATTCCTTTCGACCTTGAACAGCTCGGCAATCATCCACGTCCAGAGCTGCGCGGGCCCGGCAGTCACGTCGCGGCCCGTCGGCGTCTTGAACGTGCGCGACGGCCCGGCATCGTGATCGAAAAACGCGAACGCGACAACGAGGCCGCGCTCGTGGTCGACGGCGACATAGCGGCGATCGCGGATGCGACTGACGAAATGCAGCAGCCCGGATTCGAACTGCTCGCGGCACGACCACATCGCCGAGTAGCCTGTCGCCGTCTTCGGATCCGGCCGTGTCGCGCCTGGCTTGCCCGGGGCGTTCGTCGCCTGATTGCCGTTTTCGATGCGGTTGCAGTCGTCGGCGAACGGATACTTGCCCTTGCCGTCGTTCAGCTGCATGCCGCTGAAATACATGTTGGCGGTGCGAATCAGATCCGGCCGCGTCATGCGCTCGTTGATCGGCGTGAGGCGTTCGAACGCCTCACGCGGCTTCCCCATCGCCTCGAGCGCCTTGGCGCCGTTCTCGCTGCGCGCAACGATCGTTTCGATCTCGGTGATCCGCTCCTTCTGCACTTTCAACCGCACCGCCAGAATGATCGGCACGTTGTTCTCACGCATCGTCGAAAACGTGACGATCTGGCCGTCGACCTGATCGGCCACATGAAGCTTGTAGGAGCCGCGGGCCGAGATCGAGTTCCAGAGCCCGTCCGTGAGTCGCAGGCGCTGGCCGTTCTCGGTATACCTGGGACTGCCGGCGAGCGGCAGGCGCTTCGAGTCCTTCGCCGCGAGCGCGTCCAGGTACTGTTCCGCGATACCGATGAGGCAATCGCGTTCGCAACGGCCGTCTTTGGATTGTGCCGACGGCACAGTTCCACCCGCAAAGATCAGGACTGCAACGAGCAGCTGAGCGCGCATCATCCCTCCCTGGACGTGCCCGCCGAAGCGCGTGCGCGACGGCGGACGGCATCACATGTGCACTATCAGGCCACATGGGCGGCCTGGATCGCAGAAAGCATGACGTCGATGTCATCGAACGCGTGCTGGGCGGGGTTCGCGACGGCGATACCGCCGAGGGGCGAACCCGAGTCTACGACATGGACGTGCCGTGGGTCAGCGGCTGCCGCGACCAGACCCTCGAGCTGACGGTCGGCATCGACGACGACGAGGGCGATCATAAGAGGCCTAAGGGCTAAGGCCAAAGGCCTAAGAAGGCCTAAGAAGAACCCTCTTTTCGCTGCCGCCGTTCTCCGATAGCATTCGCCCTCCATGTCCACAACACAGGCTGTCTCGTCGACGCACGCCGTCGCGCCCGGTTGGCGTATGTGGGTGCCTTGCATCGGCATGGCGCTCTGCTCGTGGCTTTCGTTCGTCGATCGCGGCGTGCTCGGCGTGCTCGCGCCCACCATCCTCGCCGACACCGGGATGACGGCGCAGGATCTCGGCAACGCCGTCTTCTTCTTCTTCCTCGTCTACACCTTCGGCAACCCGCTCTGGGGGTCGCTCATCGACTACATGGGACTGCGCAAGGCGATGCTGCTGGCGGTCGGCATCTGGACCGCCGCCAGCGCATCGCATGCGCTCATGGGCGGCATCGTCGGGTTCTCGATTGCGCGCGCTCTGCTCGGCCTCGGCGAGGGCGCGACGTTCCCCGGCGGCGTCCGCACGGCGGTCGAATCGCTCCCGACCGACCTGCGCGGCCGCGGGATCGCGACCTCCTGGAGCGGCGGCACGATTGGCGCCATCGTGACGCCCCTGATGATGGTGCCGATTTCCGAGGCGTATGGATGGCGGGCGGCGTTCATCGTCACCGGCGTGCTCGGCGTGGCCTGGCTCGTGCTCTGGGCGATCATCGCACGTCCGCCGTACCTCCCGGCGACCGGGCGCCGGTCGTCCCGCATGGAATGGCCGAACGTGTTCGAGCTGCGCACGTGGGCACTGGTGTTCAGCTATGCGCTGCCGGCGCTCGCGCCCGGCCCGATTCTCAACCTGATGCCGCTCTACCTGACCCGCGGCCTCGGCGTGGCACAGGCCGACCTCGCGTCGATCTTCTGGATCCCCCCGGCGGCGTGGGGCATCGGCTACTTCGTCGGCGGGTGGGCGGCCGACAGGTTCGCGGCGAACAACAAGCGCCCGGTGGGGATGTTCGTGCTGCTGACGATCGCCGCGATCGTCTTCGGCATCACCCCATCGCTTGCGTCGGTGCCTGCGGCGATTGCGTTGATGTCGTGGGCGTGCTTCGTCGGCGGCGCCTTCCAGATGCTCGCCATGAAAGTCGGCGCGTACGCGTTCCCACGCGAGCAGGCCGCGATGATGTCGGGCATCGCCTCGGGCGCCTGGTCGCTCGCCAACGCCGGCGTGTCGCCCATCATCGGCCGGTTCTTCGATCAGCAGCGGTGGGACGCCGCGTTCTGGCTGATCGCGCTCGCGCCGCTCGTCGGCGTGGTCATCTGGATCGGGTTGAGCCGGGTCGAAGAGAGCGCCGACGCGCCGCGAGACCAGCGCGTGCCGTTTGGCTTCGCTGGCCTGACGATCGGCCTGGTCGCGGCGTTTCTGGCGAGGGCCTCTGCGGTCTCGGTGCAGGAGCTGTTCAACCTCTTCGTCGCCGGGGCGGTCGCCGGCCTGGTGATCGGCGTGCTGGTCGGACGGCTCGTCAGGAAGCCTGCGTGACGTAGGCCCAAGGCCGAAGGCCCAAGGCCCAAGGGCTGGTCAAGGGATCAGGGACAAGGGGACACAGGGAGGGAGCGTGCCCCGGCGGCATTACGCCGCGACTGTCGCTATCGCCGCGTCGCGGCGCACGGGATCACCTCGCTTCGCCGCCAGGAGGACCATAAAACAGCACCCACACCGCAAAATCACTCGAGAACTCCTCGAAGCGGTGCGGCCGACCGGCCGCGACAAACAGAAAGGCGCCCGGGTCAACTGGATGACGGTCTTCGCCATCGACGAACACGGCCCGTCCGCGCACCACAAGATAGACCTCGTCGCGGTCGTGCGGCTTCTGCTCGTCCCGCCCCCGCGGTGTGTACATTTCCACCGCGAGCGTTCCGTGCCCGAAGATTGGAACGGCCAGGTTGCCCGGCGGCGGCGGCCCATGCGACAGCGCGTCGCGGAGATTCACAACCGCTGAGTGCACGCTCGACGGCGGCGACCACAGCGGCGCGAGTATCTGCGCGCACTGCTCCAGGAACTGCGCGTCGTCAGCGGTAAATGCGTTGACGCAATCGCTTTCGACGTCGATCGTCCCGACGATTGTCTCGCCCGATCGAATGGGGAAAATGGCCTCGGCGAGCGTCGAGCCGAACGTCGTCAGGTAACGCGAATCGTTGCGAACATCGTTGATGACGATCGGCCGCTGCTCGGCAACCGTGGCGCCATTGAGACCCTGGGTGCGCGGAAACGCCGGAAACGCCGGCGCAGCTGTGCCGGTCCAGGCAATCGCGGAGATCTCCGACGGCGTCACATCGTAGAGCCCTACCCAATGAAACCCCCGCGCGCGCCGTATTTGTTCAGCGGCTTCCTTCGCACGCGTCGCGCGGTCATCGTTGCCGACAGCTATAGCAGCCAGAGCAATGAGTACATCGGTCGGATCGTTCATGGTTCTCCAGACAACCTCACCGCGCGGACGCTGAGGACGCGGAGGCTCTAATCAGCGACTGAAAACCGTTTCTTCAATCCCTGCCAGTGCGTGTAGTAATCACGCTCGAGAAGATCCGTCTCCAACGCGAACTTCGTCGGCCGCACCGGGAGCTGCGTTTCGAAGAGGAACGTCATCGTGTCGGCGAGGAACTGCGGCTGCAGATCGGCGTTCCGGCCGCGGTCGTAGGTCTCGGTATCCGGGCCGTGACCTGACATGCAGTTGTGCAGGCTCGCGCTGCCAGGTGCGAATCCTTCCGACTTGCCGATGTACTGGCCGCGAATCAGCCCGACGAACTCGCTCGCGATGTTGCGATGAAACGGCGGCGGACGGAATGTATGCTCCGCCACGATCCATCGCGGCGGGAAGCATCCCAGTTCCACATTCGACGTCCCCGGCACCGCGGTCGGCGACGCCAGCACGCAGTAGATCGACGGGTCGGGATGATCGAATGTCACGGTGTTGATGCACTGGAACCGGTCCAGGTCGTACTTGTACGGCACGTAGTTGCCGCGCCAGGCGACGATATCGAGCGGCGAATGGTCGATTTCGGCCTCCCATAACCCGCCGCCGTACTTGGCGACGACGCGGAAATCACCGTCGCGATCCTCGAACGCCGCCGTGGGTGCGAGGAAATCGCGGGCGTTCGCCAGGCCGAACGTGCCGATCGGACCCAGCTCCGGCAGCCGCAGCGCCTGGCCGTAGTTCTCGCAGATATAGCCGCGCGCGCCCTCCTCGGGCACATCGACGCGGAACTTGATGCCGCGTGGAATGACGCAGACTTCCGCCGGCCGCACCTCGAGCACGCCGAGCTCGGTGTGAACCCGAAGCGTGCCCAGCTGCGGCACGATCAGGAGCTCTCCGTCGGCGTCGTAGAAGTAGCGGCCGTTCATCGATTGGTTCGCGGCGTAGAGATGGATGGCGGCGCCCGTCTGCAGCGCCGGATCCCCGTTGCCGCCGAGGGTGGCGATGCCGTCGACGAAGTCTGTCGGCGTCGAGGGAACCGGAATCGGACGCCAGCGCATCTGGTTCGGCGTCGGCGGGGTTTCGTTGAACGGGCCGGTGCGAATCAGCCCGTTGCCGATCTGCCGGAACGGCTTGTGGACCGTGGACGGACGGATCCGATAGGTCCATGTCGCCCGGCTCACGCCACGCGGCGCGGTGAACGACGTCCCGTTCAGCTCCTCGACGTACAGACCGAGCGGCGCCTGCTGCGGGGCGTTCTGCGCGCGCGGCAGGGCACCGGCGACGGCTTCCGAGGAAAACTCATGACCAAAGCCTGATTGGTACTGGAGATCGGCTGACATGCGCAGAAGGCTAGCGCACGGAAGGCCTCAGGCCCAAGGCCTAAGGGCTGAGGGCTGGTCGCGGATTCAGGGCTCAGGGCTCAGGGCTCAGGGGTCAGGGATCAGGGATCAGAAGGCTGCAGTAAGCTCCCAAGGGTCCGGCTGAAGCCGGACACTACGTATCCATGACGCGCCCCGACCGCTTCCCTCCTCTTCCGCCCGAGCAGCTCACCGCCGACCAGCAGGCGGCCGTCGACGAGCTGGTTGCCAGCCCTCGCGGCGGGGTGATTGGGCCGTTCATCGCGACGCTGCGAAGTCCGGAGCTGACGCGACGACTCCAACGGCTCGGTGAGTACCTCAGGTACAACGCGGCGCTGCCCGAGAAGCTCCGTGAGATGGCGATCCTGCTCACCGCGCGTGAATGGAAGCAGGGTTTCGAGTGGGACGTGCACGCCCCGTTGGCGGCTCAGGCAGGGCTCAGCGACACCGTCATCGCGGCGATCGCACACGGGCACGCAGCATCGTCCATGGGACCGGACGAGTTGCTCGTCTACTCGGTGTTCACCGAGCTCCACCGCACGCGAGCCGTCACCGATGCCACCTACGGCGCGGCGTGCAGGCAGTTCGGCGAGCAGGGCGTCATCGACCTGGTCGCGCTGATCGGTTATTACACGACGCTCGCGATGATCATGAACGTCGCGCAGACGCCGAGCACGACGCGGTTCGACTGACTTCCGCCTGACGGCGGAAGCTACTTCAGCAGAATTCCTGCGAAGAAGTCGACGACGCGCGGATCCTTGGACTGACCGAGCTGGAGCATCGCCTGCCGCCGCACTTCGGCATTGTCGTGCGACCGCGCGACCTCCATCAGTCTGGGAATGCCCTCGTCGTTCGGAAACCGGCTCAGCGCACGTACGGCCATCTTCTTCATCTCGGTGTCGGGGTCCTTCTGCAGCGTCGCGTTGATCGTTGGCAACGCCTGATCGGCCGCGCGGTCAGCGAGCCAGAACAGCGCGCGCCCGCGCACCTCAGTCGTTCCCGACTGCGCGAACCGCACGAGTGCCGTGGCCGCTGCCGACCCGGCATGCTGAGAGATGGCTGACAACGCCCTGTCGCCAACGCGTCGGGCGTCGCCCGTTTGCGTCACCAGCGTGCTCAACCACGCCACGCTCGCGTCCGGATTGACGCCGTCGAACCAGATCAGCGGCATTCCTGCGGCATCCATGTCGCAGTCCACCGCCAGCGGCCGCAGCTCGAGGATCGCGCCGTTCTGCACGCGGGCGAGCACGACGAGATCGGACGCGGGCGCCAGGCGGCAGCGGCCGCAGCACGTCTCGATGCTCTGCATCGCCACGTCAACCCGCCGTGCAATCGGCACTCGGTACCCGATCCACGCAGGCGTCGTCCGGCTTGCCACACCCTGCACGTCGCGGGCGAAGTCGGCGGACGGCGTGCGCTTCTCGACGACGGCGTTGACAACCGGAGACTGCGCGGCGGCCGGAATGGCGGCGGCGAGAAGAACACTCGCCGCCAGCAGACGCCTCACTTCAGCAGCTCCAGCATGTACTGCTTGGCCTCAGGAGCATTCGAGTTCGACAGATGCCGGACCATCTGGGTCTTGAGATCCGGGTTGCGTTCGGCGCGCGCCAGCGCGACCAGCGCAGTCGTTTTCGCCGTGTCTCGTGACGAGGCGAGGGCGTTGATGATCGCTTTCTTTGCATCGATGGAGCTGTCGCCGCGGTAGACCGCCGTCAGCGTATTGACCGCGTCCGCGCTGCTGGAGTTCCCGAGTGTACGGATGGCGGTCATCTGCAGGTCGGGATTCGAGGTGCTTCGCGCGACGTTGCCGATGATCTGCTGTGCGCGGTCCGACCGGTTCTGGCTGAGCACGAACAGCGCGCGTTCCTTGACGCGCACGCTCGCTCCGCCCATCAGCATCTTCTCGACGACGGGAAACGCCGCCTCCGGGTCGGTGCGCAGGATGCCCTGCAGCGCGAGCAGCTTCAAATCGTCGTTCATCGCGTCGGCCGACACCGGCTGGCCGGCGGCCTGCTTGATCTCGACCTCCAGCGCCCGCGCCTCGCCGAGCCATTTGCTCGCCGGATACTGCTTCTGCAACTGACCGAGCGTGCCCAATGCCTCGTCACGCCGCGCCAGCTTCAGCTGGCTGTAGGCCTTCCAGTACATCGCCGCGTCCGCGCGTTCGCCCTTCGCGGCAATCACCCGTTCGAGCGGGTCCATCGCGCGGTCGTACTGGTCGCGCTCGATGAACTGCCGCGCCTGCGAGTACCACTGGTCGGGAGAACTGCCGTGCGTGAAGATCTGATAAGACCCTTTGCCAGATCCCGGTGAAATGACCACGTTGGCTTTTTCCTGGGCGTTCGCCATCGCCAGCGAGACGATCTCCTCCACTCCCTTCATATCCGGAATCACCGGTAGCGGTGGCAGAGTGACGATCGGGAACGGTGACGTTGGTTCGACGACGCGCACCCCAGTGCCAGGAGGCACGAAGACGGTCTGTGCGGAAACGCCGGCGGCAACGGCAAGCACGAAGGTCGACGCAAGAAGGACTCTGTGTGTAGTCATAGTGTCAGCCAATGGTGGAAGTCGTGGTCGGACGGACGGGTGCCGGCTGTTCGAGCCGGTACTGCAGCTCGTTGCTCATCACCCGCACTTTGAACAGCAGCGCCGCCGAATCGATGCGGCGCCGGATTTCTTCGAGATCGGCCGCCGTGGCGCCCGGCGGCTGGTGCACGATGTCGAGCAGCACGCGCTCGAGCTCTTCGAGCACGGCGGCGACGGCCGGCTCGTTGATGGCGATGGCGTTCCGACGATACAGGCGGCTGGCGGCCACGAGATCGCCTGCCCACTGCTGCTGCGCCGAGAGCGCGTCCGGCTCCGGCGCGTTCATGATCTCCGCGAGCACGCGATCGGAACGATCGAAATGATCCGACACGGTCAGCAGCATCGCCCGGCGCCGCGCGTCTTCGTCAGCCGAAGGCACCGTGACGGCAACGTCCGATTGGGGCTCCGGCACGGCATTGCCCGTCCACAGCCGGCCGGCGGTGAATCCGACGACGAGCAGCACGGCCGCCGCAGCGAGACCCCATTGCGGCGTCAGCAGGCTGTGCCACGTTCGCTCGCGCGCCGGCAGCCGATGCCGGATCGCCTGCCACACTTCGAGGCCGTAGTGCTCGCCGCGCTCCGGCGCTTCGAGCGTGACAGTCTTGCTGACAGTGTCCAGCGTGGCTCTCAGTTCCTGAAACCGCGCATCGCACTCGGCGCAGGTACGGCGATGGGCCGAGTGTCGCGAGGTTTCACCGTAGTACTCGAGCAGCAGCTCCTCGTCCGAGCAATGGGTCATGTCGTTCTCCGTAAGGGTTCCAGCGACGCGCGAATCTTCTTCACCGCCCGGAAGATGGCGTGCTTGGCAGCGCTCTGCTGCACGCCCAGGGTCCGCCCGATCTCGTCGATGCTCCGTCCCTCGTAATGCCGCAGCGCGAAGGCGATGCGTTCCCGGGGCGTGAGCGTGTCCATCGACGCGTCCACGCGGCGGCGAATCTCGGTGCTCATCGCCAGCCGTTCGGGCGACGGTTCGGCCGACACCGCCGCGTCCGGGATGTCCTCCACCGGCTCGCCCATGCGTTCGGCCCGGCGCGTGTGCCGGGCACGCAGGCTGTCCATCGCGCAGTTCACGACGATGCGATGCAGCCAGGTGGCGAAGTTCGAGCGCGCCTCGAAGCGATTGATCTGGCGGTAGGCGCGGATGAAGCTCTCCTGCACCACGTCTTCGGCGTCCCGTTCGTCGCCCGTCAGCCGGTAGGCCAGCCGGAAGGCCATGCGGGCGTGCGAGTTCACCAGCAGGCTGAACGCCTCTCCATCACCTCCGCTCGCCCTGGCCAGGACGGCGGCGACGTCGCCCGCTTCCATTGCCTGCTTAGACGGCGGGTCGGTGGACATGGTTAGGCCTCAGGAATCAGGGCTCAGGCCTCAGCGAAGGCTTCAGAACCAGTCGAGGAACTGAGGCAAACTACTGTCGATGCGAGGCATACGGGTAATGCTGGTCGCAGCCGTCTGCGCGTGCCTGTCCGGCTCGGCTAACGCGCGACAGGCCGTCGGCTCGCCGTCCGCCGAAATGACCTTCTTCCTCACCAGCGCCGGCCGCGGATTTGGCGGCAACCTCGGCGGTCTGGCGGGCGCCGACAATCACTGCCAGCGCCTCGCCGGGAACGTCGGCCGCGGCGACCGCATCTGGCGCGCCTACCTGAGCGCGCCGGCAACGTCCTCGCGTCCGGCCATCCACGCGCGGGATCGAATCGGCAAAGGGCCGTGGGTCAACGCCGCCGGCGTGCGGATTGCGGACGATCTGCAGGATCTGCACAGCGCCAACAACCGTCTTGGCCGGGAGACCGCGCTCACCGAAAAAGGCACGGAGGTGGCGTCCGGGCGGCACGACATCCTGACCGGCAGCAACCCCGACGGCACGCTGGCGCCGGGTCCCGCGGACACGACGTGCGCCGGATGGACCAGCCACGATGCCGCCGGCCGCGCCATGCTCGGTCATCACAACAGATACGGCGGCGGCCAGCGCTCCGATTCCTGGAACTCGGCTCACCTCTCGCGCGGCTGCAGCCAGGCGGCGCTCAGAGCGTCGCTGGGAGATGGGCTGTTCTACTGCTTCGCGGCGGATTGATTCTGACGACGAGGTCACGGAGGGTACGGAGGAAACGGTTTCACAGGAGCAACGAAGGAACGAAGACGAACGGAGGGCGGGCGTTCGATTGTTGGCGTGCGACGCACGCCGACAGCCGTGATGCAAGGGGCCGCAGATACAAGCCGCTGATGGCGCCGGGGCGGGTTGTATCTGCGTCCCCTTGCATCGCGGCAGCCGCCTTCGGCGGCCAATCGAACGGCCGCACCCTTCGTGATCTTCGTGTCCTTCGTGGTTAAAGAACTCCGTTCGTCTCCGTCCCTCCGTTTCTCCTGTGAGACCGTTCCCTCCGTCGCCTCCGGATCAGATCTGGATCCTCGAAAACGCCCACGCTCCCAGG
>JAICQE010000192.1 GCA_025938035.1 Vicinamibacteria bacterium | reverse complement strand
GGTGACCGGATGCTTCGGCGGCCAGCTCCCGCTCGAACTCCACGAGCGCACCGTCCTCGTCGCCGCGAGCGAGCAGCACCAGGCCCAGCAGCCAGTGCAACGCGACGGCGGTAAAGCGCACGTTCGAGCCCTGCGACTCTTCGCCGGCAATGCCAGCCCGGAGCTCCCGCTCTGCTTCGTCGAGCACGTTGCGTGCGATGAGAACCGTCGCCGCCAGCCAATGCGCCAGCGGGAAGCCCGGCAGCAGCGCGAGCGTTCTGCGCGCGGCCCGCAGACGCTCTTCGCCCCATCCGACGTAGCCAAGACGGAAGTGATGGCGCCAGTTGTCGGATTCCAGGGTGACCGCCCGCCTCACCGCCGCCAACGCGTCCGCCGGTTGGCCGCAGCAATTGAGAACGAAGCCCAGCGTCGCCCACGCCTCGCCTAAACGCGGATCGAGGCGGCAGGCCTCGAGCGCGTGCTCGCGTGCCGACGCCAGCGCCTCGCGATTCGGCTCGGCGTCGGCGCGGGTCATCTCGAATCCCATGGCCAGCGCGTTGGCGAGGCCGACGTGCGCGGTCGCGTTGTCGGGAAACGCCTCGAGGACCTGCTCGAAGTCGCGTCGCGCGCGGCGGATATGTTCCTTCTCCAGCGTTTCGAGCGACGCACGCCCTTCGAGCCAGGCACGGTGCGGCGCCATCAGGGCGTCCAGGCTTTCGTCGGTCGCGCGCGCCGTCTTGCGTTCCGGCGAGGCGGTGAATCGATATCCGCGCCGCGGAACCGTCTCGATGTAGTGGCTGCCGTCGGAGCGCGGCCCCAACGCGCGCCGCAGGGCCGAGATCGCCTGCTCGAGGCTGTTGTCGGTCACGGCAACGTCTCCCCAGCCGGCGGTGACCAGTGCGTCCTTGGTCACCAGTTCGGCCGGGTGGCTGACGAGGCAATAAAGGACGTCAAAGTGCCGGTCGGCGACCGCTATCGGCTGGCCATCGCGGGTGACACGCCGCGCGAAGGTGTCCAGCTCGAAGCGGTCGAACGCGAAGCTGGGAAATGACGGCACGGGCGCATTCTAGCCCCTCGACTCCGCTGGGGGCAGGCGAGCGGCGCCCTGCAACGTTGTGCAAATCGCCCCGGCTGGCTTTGACCGCGGTCACGGACTTAATTCATGACGTGTGGCGGCCGATAAGACGGTTCGGACCGCAAAGCCGCTTCCATGACCGACATCGTCGCCGACAGACCAATCGCATCAGGCTGCACGCTCACCACGGCCGAAATCGTCAAGACGCTGCTCGACGCCGGACCCGGCGTCAGCGACCTGATCTTCTCGCCCGGCCGTCCGGCACAGGTCGAGAAGCATGGCGAGCTCGTCGCCGTCCCGCTACCCAATACACCGTTTCTGCGGCCCGACGACACGGCGCGGATCGCCCAGGATCTGATCGACAGCAACGAGCAGGCGCGCCACAGCCTCAAGGAGCAGGGTGCGTGCGACCTCTCGTACTCGCAGCCGGACTGCGGACGTTTCCGCGTCAACGTGTTCAAGCAGCGCGGCTCTCACGCCATCGTCATGCGTGTGATCGCCGCAAGAATTCCGTCGATCGCCGAGCTGAATCTGCCGCCGGCGCTCGCTGACGTCGCCAGGCTGAAAAACGGAATCGTCCTCGTCACCGGACCGACGGGATCCGGGAAGTCGTCCACGCTTGCGGCGATCATCGACCTGATCAACGAGACGCGCGCCGAACATATCCTCACCATCGAGGATCCGATCGAGTTCCTCCACGCGCACAAGAAAGGAACCGTTCACCAGCGTGAGCTGCACAGCGACACGCCGACGTTCTCTGCGGCGCTGCGCGCCGCGCTGCGTCAGGCGCCCAAGGTGATCCTCGTCGGCGAAATGCGCGATCGGGAAACCATCGAAATCGCCATGACCGCTGCCGAAACCGGCCACCTCGTCTTCTCGACGCTTCATACGATCGACGCGTCCAAGACCGTCGAGCGCATCGTCGGCACCTTCGAGGCGTCGGACCAGGCGGCCATCCGCACGCGCCTGGCCGGTTCGTTCCGCTACTTCATCTCGCAGCGGCTCATTCCGAAGACCGGCGGCGGACGGCGCGCGATCCTCGAAATCCTGAAGTCGACGATGAGGACGCGCGAGTACCTGGAAAAGGGCGACAGCGAGGGGAAAACGCTTCTGGACGCGATGCGGGACGGCGAGCTCGACGGCATGCAGCACTTCGACGGGGAGCTCGAGAAGCTGGCCCGCGCCGGCGAAATCTCCAAGAAGGCAGCGCTGACGTACGCAACGAATGCCGGCAACCTGCAGGTTCAGATGGTGGACGTGGCGGACGAAGAGTCGGAAGTCGTCATCACGCGGGGGTTTTGACGATGTCGCCCGACTTGCTGTGACGCGCCGTTGGCCGCTGTGCAGTTGCGCACAGCGGGCATCGCGCCGCCCGTGGTAGGGTGGGTCATGGCAACGGTGATCAGCTACCGAAGGACCGGCGGTGCGTTTGCACTGCTCGGGCTCGCGGCCGCGCTGACGGCGAGCGTGTTCGCCGCTGCCGTGGTTGTGGCGCTGCTGATCGTCGCCGTCGGGGTCGGCGCGGTCGCGCTTCTGGTGCGGCTGGTGTTACCGGCGACGTGGCGGCGTCGCGCGAATCCGCCGGCGCCGTCGTGGCCCCAGGAGACGATCGAGGCGACGCTCGTCAATCCTCCGGGTTCTCACGAACGCGATCTCCCGACAAAGGAACACCCTGCGTAAGTGGATGCCGAAGTGGCGCGGGTCAACCTCGTCCTGACATTCGAGCAGATGGATGCTACTCGGGTTCGCGCTCCCCGATGCTGCGCGACTGGAACCTGACTAGCATCGTGGCTATGACCAGCGCCATTCTGACCGGTGACCTCAGCGAACGGATGATGTCGTAGCAGCTCGGATCCCTGCGGATCTCCACCGCCGCCAGCCGTGCGGGCCAGTTGAGCAGAAGCTGCAACCGCCGCTCCTCAGGAAGGGGACGATCGTGAGGATGCGTTGGTCCCGTGGGGTGGACGGGGCGCAGCGGCACTCGCGGGAACCGGGAAGGGTGACGACGCGCCACAGTTCGGTGTTCAATTTCCGGTGGCGGCCAATTCCGCGGCCGGATACCGTAAGCTCATGATCGCCTCCATGAGCGGAACCCAACGCCACATCGAAAACCAGGACTCTCTCTTCACGCCGGCGCTTCCCTCGCGCGCGGAAATGGAGCGCGCGTTCTTCGCGAGCGATGCGGGCTACGACGGAATTTTCGTCACCGGCGTCCGAACCACCGGCATCTTCTGCCGGCCGTCGTGCCGCGCCCGCAAGCCGCTGGTCGAGAACATCGAGTTCTTCGGCACGGTGCGTGAGGCCCTGTTTGCCGGCTATCGCCCCTGCCTGCGCTGCCGGCCGCTCGTCGGCGATGCGACGCCCGAGTGGCTGAGCCCGCTCCTCGAAGCGGTCGACAAGGAGCCGAATCGCCGCTTCCGCGACAGCGACCTGCACGCCTTCGACGTCGATCCGGCCCGCGTCCGGAGATTCTTCCTCGATCGCTACGGCATGACGTTCCACGCGTATTGCCGCGGCCGGCGGCTTGCCGGGGCGATCAGGCAGCTCCGCGAGGGCGAGACGCTGGACGACGTGGCGCTCGGAACCGGGTGGGAGTCGCACAGCGGCTTCCGCGACGCGTTCACGCGCACGTTCGGGCTGCCGCCGGGACGGGCCGAAAACGCCGCCTGCGTCATTACCGCTGCCATCGAAACCCCGTTCGGGCCGATGATCGCCGGCGCCAGCGATGAGGGTCTGTGTCTCCTCGAGTTCACCGACCGCCGGATGCTGGAGGCGCAGTTGAAGCGGCTGTCCGGACTTCTGAAGCAGCCGATGGTTCCCGGCGAGCATCGATACCTGGACCTTCTCCGGGAAGAGCTCACCAGATACTTCGCCGGCGAGCTCAAGGACTTCACGGTCCCGCTCGTCTATCGCGGGACGCCGTTCGAAGAGCGCGTCTGGCGTGAGCTGTCGCGGATTCCGTACGGGGAGACCATCTCGTACGCGCAACTCGCGGACCGAATCGGCGCGTCGAACGGTCAGCGCGCCGTCGGTCGCGCCAACGGGATGAACCGCATCGCGATCGTCATCCCGTGCCATCGCGTGGTGAACGCGGATGGAAAGTTAGGCGGATACGGCGGCGGCTTGTGGCGGAAGAACTGGTTGCTGGAGCTTGAGAAGAAGGCCTCAGGATACAGGCCTCAGGCCTCAGGGCTGGTCCAGGAATAAGGCGACCAGGAATCAGCTTTCAACGGCCGCGTTCGAGCGACCTGACCAATCCGTTGATCAGCTGCGTCTCCAGCTCCGCACCAGAGGCGTGGGCCGTCCAGAGATGCTGGACGTAGAACGCCGTTGAGTGCCGCGAGAATCCTTCCGCGACGTTCGACGGGATTGATAAAGACGACTTGCGAACCTGATATCCGAGGGCCGGCTGCTCGTCGCGAGGGAATCGCTTTGCGATGCAATGACAGTTCACCGCCAGGTCAACGGATTTTTGCCAAACAAGCAGATCGCGAAAGGAATTGATTGAAGCCATGCGGTCGGGAATGGCAAACCCGATGCCGGCCCAAATGCCTCGCGAAATGAACTCCGGGATCGTTTGGGTACGAACTTTCTGAGCTGCGCTAAGCATCGCGAGATCGCAGAAACCGCCGTACTCCTTATCCCTGATGCCTGATGCCTCATGCCTTGTCTCAGCCCTGAGGCCTGAGGCCTGATTCCTGAGGCCTGCTAGATCAACAACGCATCCCGTGCGGCGATGACGCGGTCCTGCGCCTCCTGTACGGTCCGCCCGATCGCGGTGAGATGACCCATCTTCCGCCCCGGCCGCGGCTGTTCCTTTCCGTACAAGTGCAGCTTCACGTCGGGGAACCGGCACGCCGCCGCCCAGTTCGGCGTCCCGTCAACCCACAAGTCGCCGAGCAGGTTGGCCATCGCGGCTGGCCGCAGCAGTTCCGGTGACCCTAGCGGCAGGCCGCAGACCGCCCGCACCTGCTGCTCGAACTGGCTCGTCACCGCGGCATCGAAGGTGAGGTGACCGGAGTTATGCGGTCGCGGCGCGAGCTCGTTCACGAGCAGCTCGCCATCGGTGCTGACGAAGAATTCGACGCACAGGACGCCGACATACTGCAGCTCGTTCAGGATCGCGCGCGTAATCTCGCCCGCGCGGGCGGCAGTCGACTCCGGCACCAGCGCCGGCGCCGTCGTCAGATCGAGGATGTGATTCCGGTGACGGTTCTCGAACGGCTGGTACTCGACGATCGTACCGTCCAGCCCGCGGGCGGCGATGACTGAGATCTCCGCCTGCAGCGAGATGAACTTCTCGACGATCGCCTCCTGATGACCGATGGCGTCCCAGATGTGCGCGATGTCGGCTGGTGTCGTGACCTTGTGCTGCCCCTTGCCGTCATAGCCGAACGCCGCCGTCTTGATGATGGCGGGCGTGCCGACGCGCGCGACGGCGTCCCAGAGCTCGTCGAGCGTGACGGCGCGGGCAAACACGGCGGTCGGGAAGCCATGATCGGCCAGAAACGTCTTCTCGCGCGCCCGTTGCTGGGCCGTGTGCAGTGCGAGTGCCGACGGCCGCACCGGCGCCAGCACCTCGATCGCGTCGATGGCCTCAATCGGCACGTTCTCGAACTCGAAGGTCACCACCTCGACGCTGCCGGCAAAGGCGCGCAGCGCGTCGATGTCATCGTAACCGGCTGTCACCTCGACGTCGGCCACCTGGCCGGTCGGCGTGTCTTCCTCGGGCGAGAACGTGTGCACGCGGTAGCCCATCCGCCGCGCGGCAATGCAGAACATGCGTCCAAGCTGCCCGCTCCCGAGAACCCCCAGGGCAGCGCCTGGACCGATGACCTTCACCCCTCGACCCCGCTTGGGGTGACCCTGAGCATTCGTCGAAGGGTCACGGAAGCTGTTCCTGACGGACCTTCTGAGTCTGCTCCTGCCTGTACGCACGCAGCTGCGCGCGCAGGTCGGGCCTGGAGCCCGAGACAATCGCGACGGCGAGCAGGCCGGCGTTCGTGGCGCCGGCCTTGCCGATTGCGAGCGTGCCAACCGGAACGCCGGCGGGCATCTGCACAATCGACAGCAGCGAGTCGAGTCCCTGCAGCGCGGCGCTCTGCACCGGAACGCCGAGGACGGGAAGCGCCGTGTGCGCGGCAACCATGCCGGGCAAGTGGGCCGCGCCGCCCGCCCCGGCGATGATCACCTCGATGCCGCGACCCTCGGCGCCGCCGGCGAACTCCGCCATCCAGACCGGTGTGCGATGAGCCGACACGATGTGCCGCTCGTGTGCGACGCCAAACCGCTCGAGCATCGACACGGCATGCTGCATCGTCTCCCAATCCGACGATGAGCCCATCACGACCGCGACCAGAGGTTTGGAAGATTCGGGCATGCGGAAACTGGAGATGTTATCAAACAGTTGAAGATCACGAAGAAGAGCTTTTACATCCGTTCCCTCCGTCCCCCTCTGTTTCCTCCTGTAGGAGAATGGGGATTCACCCATGAACCCGACCAGGATCCTGTACACCTACACCGACGAAGCGCCTGCCCTCGCCACCTATTCGCTGCTGCCGATCGTTCAGGCATTTACGCGCGCGGCCGGCGTCGTCGTCGAGACCAGAGACATTTCGCTCGCCGGGCGCATCCTCGCGAGCTTCCCCGACGAGCTGCCGCCAGACAAGCGCTGCACCGACGATCTCGCGGAGCTTGGCCAAGTCGCCAAGACGCCGGACGCAAACATCATCAAGCTCCCCAACATCAGCGCATCCATCCCGCAGCTTCAGGCGGCCATCCGCGAACTGCAGCAGCACGGCTATCCCGTGCCCGATTACCCCGAAGAACCGCGCACAGAGCGGGAGAAGAACATCAAGGCGAAGTACGCCAAAGTCCTGGGCAGCGCCGTCAACCCTGTCCTGCGTGAAGGCAATTCGGATCGGCGCGTGGCATCGGCGGTGAAAGCGTACGCACGCGCGCATCCGCACTCGATGGGCGCCTGGTCCGCTGATTCGCAGACCCACGTGGTGCACATGGCCGGGGGCGACTTCTACGGCAGCGAGCAGTCGGCGGTCGTCGCGGAGAACAGCGCGCTGCGCATCGAGCTCACCGGCGCCGACGGCACGGCCACAATCCTGAAAGACGGCGTCACAGTCAATGCCGGCGACGTCCTTGGCGCCTCGGTCATGAGCCGGCGCGCGCTGCAGGCGTTCTTCGCGCAGTCGATCGCTGACGCCAGCTCCGCCGGCCTTCTCCTCTCGCTGCACCTGAAGGCGACGATGATGAAGGTGTCGGATCCGATCATGTTCGGACACGCCGTCCGCGAGTACTACAAGGACGTGTTCGACAAACATGGCGCGCTGTTCGAGACACTCGGCATCGATCCCGACAACGGCATCGGCGACGTCTACAGCAAGATCCAGGACCTGCCG
>JAICQE010000137.1 GCA_025938035.1 Vicinamibacteria bacterium | reverse complement strand
TCGGACGGCGAGCTGCAGCGCGACAACATGATCGACTACTTCGCCGAGCGGCTGCCCGGCGTGCAGGTCGACCTGGGATCGAAGCGGCTCTATTACGACTTCTACGAGAGCGTCGTGCGGTCGAAGCTCGCCACCGGCTCGCTCGGGCTCGCCGATGAAGTGCGGTTCCTCAAGCGGTTCACGGATCGGGCCTCCAAGGTGGCCGTCTCGGGGCCGCATTCGCTCGTGAAGCGGATCCGCAACGAGCACTACCCGTCGGAAGAGGCGTTCGCGCTCGATCTCGCGCGCGTGATGAACTTCGAGCTGCGCGAGCTCGTCCGCACCGGCGCCACGCACCTGCAGATCGACGAGCCGTACTATTCGGGCTTCGCGGAGGACCTGCCGTGGGCGATCCGCGCCGTCAACGCGCTGGTCGAGGGCGTGAACGCCAACATCACGCTCCATATCTGCTACGGCAACCGCTACGGCAAGCCGTCGTTCGAAGGCACGTACCGATACCTGTTTCCGAAAGTGCTCGACGCCCACGTTCAGGCGCTGTCGCTCGAGTTCGCGCGCCGCGGCGAGGACGACCTGCAGCTGTTCAAGGAATTCAAGGTGCCGTTCACGCTGGCCATGGGCGTGGTCGACGTGAAGACGCACGACGTGGAGTCGGCGGGTCTCATCGCCGACCGCGTGCGCCGCGCGTTGCATGTCATTCCGGCCGAGAAACTGATGATCAATCCCGACTGCGGCCTGGTGCACCTGCCGCGTGACGTTGCGTTCAACAAGCTCAGCGCCATGGCCGAAGGGGCCAGGATGGTGCGCGAAGGTCTCACATAGAGGAAATCAGATGAGTGTAGTGTCCGACGCCTCCCAGGTACAGCTGCGCCCGATTGCCGGGATCGCCAAGGCGGCTGGCATTCACGCCGACGAGCTCGAGCTGTTCGGCGAGTTCCGCGCCAAGGTCAAGCTGCCGCTGCTCCGCCGGCTCGCCGGCAAGGCCGACGGCAAGCTGGTGATCGTCACCGCCATCACGCCGACCAAGGCGGGTGAAGGCAAGACGACGACCAGCGTCGCGCTGACGCAGGGCCTCGGGCGCATCGACAAGAACGTGATGCTGTGCCTGCGCGAACCGTCGATGGGTCCGGTGTTCGGCGTGAAGGGCGGCGGCACCGGCGGCGGCAAGTCGATGATCGAGCCGATGGAGGAGATCAACCTCCACTTCAACGGCGATTTCCACTGCGTGGCCGCCGCACACAACCTGCTCGCGGCGGCGCTCGACGCGTCGATCTTCAACGGCAACCCGCTCAGCATCGATCCCACCTCGGTGACGTGGCCGCGCACCGTGGACATGAACGATCGGCAGCTGCGCTACAGCGTGACCGGCCTGAAGGGCAAGTCGAACGGCATCCCGCGCGAGAGCGAGTTCGTGATCGTGGCCGCGTCCGAGGTGATGGCGTCTCTCGCCCTCGCCACCGATCTTCAGGACCTGCGCCGGCGCCTCGGCCGGATCGTGGTCGCCTCGAGCTACGACGGCAAGCCGATCACCGCCGATGACCTCCAGGCCGGCGGCGCGATGACCGTCATCATGAAGGACGCGCTGAAACCGAACCTGGTGCAGACGCGCGAGGGGCAGCCGGCCCTGGTGCACGCCGGGCCGTTCGGCAACATCGCCCACGCGGCCAACTCGATTCTTGCCGACCGCATGGCGCTCAAGCTCGCCGACTACGTCGTGACGGAGGCCGGCTTTGCCAGCGATCTCGGCTTCCAGAAGTTCTGCGACATCGTCTGCCGCACGGCACGGATGACGCCGAGTGCGGCGGTGCTCGTGACGACCGTGCGCGCGACCAAGTCGCACGGCGGCGTGGCGTTCAAGGATCTGGGCAAGGAGGATCTCGAGGCGATCCGGCGCGGCGCCGACAACCTGGCGGCACACGTCCAGATCGTCCGTGCGTACGGGCTGCCGTGCGTCGTGACCGTCAACGGCTTCCCGACCGACTCGCCGAAGGAGATCGCGCTCGTCCGCGAGCTGGCGCTCAACGCCGGAGCCGAAACCGTCGTCGTGCACGAAGGGTTCGCCAAGGGCGGCGAGGGCGCGGTGGAGCTGGCGAAGGCCGTCGTCGCGGCGTGCGACAAGCCGAACAACTTCTCGTTTCTCACGCCCGAGGGCACGCCGCTCGTTCAGCAGATCGAGGCGATCGCCAAGAAGATTTACGGCGCGGCCGGAATCGACCTGCAGATGCAGGCGGTGAAGGATCTCGAGCGAATCGAGAAGCTCGGCCTCGGCACGGCGCCGGTCTGCATGGCCAAAACGCAGATGTCGCTGTCGCACGATCCCAACCTGCGCAACCGGCCGTCGGGATTCATCGTCCCCATCCGCTCGATGGTGCCAAGCCTGGGTGCCGGCTTCGTCGTCGCATTGTGCGGCGAGATGCAGCGGATGCCGGGCCTCGGAAAGACGCCGGCATTCCAGAAGATGGATATCGACGAGAATGGGAATACCTACGGACTCTTCTAGCGAAGCGGCCGTTCACACTTCCGAGTTCTCGGTTCCCGGTTCGTGTTCTATGTTCGGTTCGGGGTTCCGGGGTTCGGGGTTCGAGCCGAGCCCAGAGTCATGTGGAGATCGATCTACGCCACTTCCTGATTCGTGAATGGCGCCGTGGCGACGAGGGGTCTCTCGTTCGCCACGCGAACAATCCCAATGTGTCGCGCAACATGCGCGACCGCTTCCCGCATCCGTACACCCGCGCAGACGCCGACTGGTGGATCGGGCACGCCAGTGCCCAGATGCCGCCGACGAATTTCGCAATCGTCGTCGACGGCGAGGCCGCGGGCGGGATCGGGTTCATCCTGCAGGAGGACGTCTCCCGCCGCTCGGCCGAAATCGGCTACTGGCTCGGCGAAGCGTACTGGGGACGAGGCATCGCCACCGATGCGGTGCGCGCGATCACCGATCACATCTTCGCGAACTTTGACGTCTGCCGCATCTATGCAACCGTCTTCGAGTCGAATCCTGCTTCCTCTCGAGTACTCGACAAAGCGGGCTTCGTCCTGGAAGGTCGGCTGCGAAAGGCCGTTACGAAGAGCGGAGAAACGATCGATGCGCTGATGTACGCGGTGTTAAGAGAAGACGCATGAATCGCGCGTTGTCCGTTGCGCCGCGAGCAACACGCTATTGACGTACTGACCACCGCGCGCGTGCGGCCGCAGACCTTGAAACGACAGTCGTCTCACCGCAAACCGGCGAGTACGACGTTCAAGTCGCCGAACAGCTGCCGAGCGGCCTCTGGGAGGTGGCTCGAGTTCGTGCCGCTTGGTGATCGGCGAATACGGCTCGAACGTGATTGGCGTTCGGGCTGTCGCGCCAACCGCCTGCTCATCCTCACTGATCTTCCACCCGGTCCCGTTGATGCGGTTCCCATGCTGGCGCAGCGTTACGCGGTAGCCAAGCCGAAGCCCTTCATATCGCTCCCAGCGGCTGGACGACCGGGCCGTTTTCCTCCACGACCTGATCCCTGGCCCGATCGTCGAGTGGTAAGGGCATGGACAATTCACCTTACCGGCTATCCGCCATTTTCAAAGCTGAACGGGATCACATCACGCGATGGCGCGGCGTGTTTCTTGCCTCACTCTGCAAGGTGCGAGGCGTGCTCCCTGCTGATCTGCAGAGCCAGCTGAACGGCGGCCGCGACCTGCTGGCACGGCTTCGCGATGCGTTCACGCGTTTCAGCGCGAGCGCGGAAGACCAGGCCGCCCTGGCCGCTTCCGTCCGTCAACTCGACGAGTTCTTCATGCTGGTCGTCGTTGGCGAGTTCAACTCCGGAAAGAGCGCATTCATCAACGCCCTCATTGGACGCCAGGTGCTCAAAGAAGGGGTGACGCCGACCACCGCGCAGATTCACGTCCTGAAGTACGGCGACACGATCGCCGAGAGCGCCGACGAAGACGGGCTCGCCGTAACGACCGCGCCGGCGGAAGTGTTGCGGGAGGTGAAGATCGTCGATACGCCGGGCACCAACGCGATCATCCGCGAGCACGAGCGCATCACCACCAGCTTCGTGCCGCGAGCGGATCTGGTGCTCTTCGTGACGTCGGCGGACCGACCGTTCACCGAAACCGAGCGCGCGTTCCTGGAGACGATCCGCGGGTGGGGGAAGAAGATCGTCGTCGTGGTCAACAAGGTCGACATTTTCGAGCGGCCGGAGGAACTCGACCAGGTCCTCGCGTTCGTGAAGTCAGCCGCGCAGCAGCTGCTCGGGATGATGCCTGAGGTGTTTGCCGTGAGCGCCCGCCTCGCGCTGAGAGCGAAGCAGGGAGAACCGTCGGCCTGGTCCGCGAGCCGCTTCGAACCGCTCGAGCGCTACATCGCTGAAACGCTCGACGAAGGCAGCCGCTTCCGGTTGAAGCTGGCGAACCCCATCGGCGTCGGTGAAGCGCTGGCGGAGCGCTACGCCGCAATTGCCGGCGAACGGCTGACGCTCCTGAAGGACGATCTCTCGCTGCTCGAGAACGTCGAGCAGCAGCTCGCGTTGTACCGGACAGATCTGGCGCGGGGATTCGAGCTGCGCATGACGGCGGTCGAGAAAGTGCTTCTCGACATGGAGACCCGCGGCCACGCCTTTTTCGAAGACACGCTGCGCATCGGCCGCGTCATGGACCTGTTCAACCGCGCCCGCATCCAGAAGGAGTTCGAGGAACGCGTCGTCGCCGATGCACCGCGACAGATCGAACGGGCAGTGACAGAGCTCATCGACTGGCTGATTGATCAGGACTTCCGTCAGTGGCAGGCGGTGACGACGGCGATCGCTGAACGGACGAGGGACCACGGGTCACGCGTCCTCGGGGCACCGGATATCGGCACCTTCCACAGCGATCGCAGCCGGCTGATCGATGCCGTCGGCCGCGAAGCGCAGCGCGTCGTCGACACCTACGACCGGAAGCGCGAAGCCGCCCTGATTGCTGACGACGCGCGGGCGGCAGTGACCACTGCCGCGGCGGCGGGCGGCAGCGCGCTGGCCCTTGGCACTGCCGTCACCCTCGCCGCGACGACGGCGGCCGCCGATGTCACTGGGATCCTCCTCGCGAGCGTGGTTGCCACGCTCGGCTTTCTCGTCATTCCCGCTCGCCGGCGCAGGGCCAAGGGAGAGCTGAACGAGAAAGTGTCCGCCTTACGCGAGCGGCTGGCCACGGCGCTCCGCACGGAATTCGAGCGCGCGCAAATGCACGGGCGCCAGCGGCTCGACGACGTCGTCGCCCCGTACAGCCGGTTCGTCCGCGCGGAGCAGGATCGGTGGACATCCGCGCGGGATACCCTCGGCGGCCTGCGCGACCAGGCCGCCACGTTCCGCAAGCGTCTCGCGGCATGAAGAATCGACGGTCAACGGGTCAGAGAATCTCGCGCAGCTTGGCGTAACCCGACCGGCTGATCGGGATCTCGGTTCCATCCTGGAGTACCGCGACGCGGCTGTCGGTCACCGACTGCTCGATCTTCGCCAGCCGCGCGACGTTGAGCAGGTAGCGACGATGGATGCGGACGAAACGCCCGGGATCGAGCAGCTGCTCCAGCTCCGAGAGCGTCTGCTCCTTCAGCAGCGTCTTGTCGCCGACCTTCAGCGACACGTAGTCGTCCTGCGATTCGAAGTAGTCGATCTTCGCCACCGGGATGACGTGGACGTCCGCCTTGTCGCGAATCAGGATTCGCTCGAGCGGTGCGCGAGCCGCCCGCGCTTCCGAGACCAGCGCCTTTGCCGGCAGGGCTTCGCGCGTGCCTATCCGCGCGCGCGCCCGCGCCAGCGCCTCCGCCAGCCGCTCGGCGCCGAACGGCTTCAAGAGGTAGTCGACGGCGTGCACCTGGAACGCCTTGATGGCGTACTGGTCGTACGCCGTCACGAAGACGACCGGAACCTCCGTGCCGATCAGCTCCAGCACGTCGAAGCCGTCGAGCTTCGGCATCTGGATGTCGAGCAGAAGCAGGTCCGGCTTCTTCTCGGTGACGGCCTTGACGGCTTCGAAGCCATTGCCGCACTCGCCGATGATCTCGATGTCCGCGTGCGCGCCAAGGAGCTCCCGCAGCAGCGTCCGCGCCAGCTCCTCGTCGTCCACGACGATGACGCGCAGGATGTCCTCGGGCATCATGCCGGGGCTCCGGTCACGACGGGAATGCGAACCTCCACGCGGAACTGTCCGTCCCGCTCCTGCGCATAGACGGCGTCTATGGCGCCGAAGTGATTGGTCAGGCGCTTGCGCAGCAGCTCCAGGCCGAGGCCGACGCCGCGAGTCCGGGCGCGGTCTGGATCGCAGGGGTTTTCAAGGGTGATCGTCAGCGTCGAACCGCTGCAGGCGGCGGCCATCCGGATGGTTCCTCCCTCGACGAGTTGCGCGATGCCGTGCGTGACGGCGTTCTCGACCAGCGGCTGCAGCAGCAGCGGCGGGACGAGACAGTTGGCGGCGCTCGAATCCGCGTCGCGCGCCACGTTCAGCCGGGCGCCGAGCCGCACCTGCTCGATCGCCAGGTAGCGATCGGCGAGCGCGAGCTCCTCCGACAACGGGATCTGCTCGTTGCCGCCGAGGCGCAGCGTCTCGCGCAGGAAATCGGCGAGGAGCAGGCACATCCGCCGCGCGGCGGCCGGATCGGTCGCGGTCAGGGCGCTGATCGAATGCAGGCTGTTGAAGATGAAGTGCGGATCGATCTGCGCCCGCAGCGCCTTGAGCTCCGCTTCGCGCGCCAGCAGGCTCAGCTCGACGTTCGCCCGCTCGGCGTCCTTCGACGCGTCGAACGCGATCAGGAGATAGAAGAAGATCGAGACCAGCCAGAACAGCAGCGCGCCGACGACGAAGAGGAGCGGACGCTGCGGGTCGTACATCGAACCGGCCGCGTCGAAGCCCATGGCCGCAAGCGTTCGCGACCACGCACCGGCCGCCGCCACCCAGATGGCGCTGGCGAAGATCGCCGCCAGGATCTGCGCGCCGGCCACGTGCCAGCCGCGCGCGCGAACGAGCGGGAAGATGCGGCAGACGTACCACGCCGACTGCGTCACGAGGGCATAGACGACGCCGAGCGGGACGAAGAAGAGCACGGCCGTGAGCCAGTCGCCGGCGAGGCCGTAGCCGAGACCGACGGACAGCAGCAGACCAATGACGATCCAGGCCAGGAGGTAGAACGCCAGCCGGCGGACGCTGCCCAGAATCGGGTGCATTAAAGGATGCTAATCCGTGACCTTGACCTCGCCCATGACGACGGATCCGCGCACGACCAGCGTGGGCGGCGCGCCCGCGAGCGGCGGCGGAGTGACGGCAGGAACCCGCTTGTCCTTCACGTCTCCCATGATCGGCGTCACGTCCAGCGTGACGTTCCATTCCTGCGGCACCTTGATGTCGTGCCCGGCCATGATGCCGAACACTTCCACCACCCTGGTCTCGCCCGGCGGCACCGTGGCCCGGCGCAGGTCGAGCACGCAGCCACCCATGAACGCGGTCATGTAGGCACCGTCGAACGGCTTGCCGTCGAAGCGGCGCCTCGACTCGCTCATGATCGCGAACAGGCGATTGCTGGTCACCGGACTCGGGACGAGATGGCCGGCCTGGCGCAGCTGCTTCAGAACCAGATTTGCGCCGAGGAAGATGAACACCGCCGGCCAGAACAGCTGCCAGAAGCCGACGCGAACCACGTCGAGGCTGCGCAGCAGCAGCCAGCTGCCGACGATGATCCAGACGAAGCCCCAGAAGCGCGAGTGCGCCTCCGCCCGGTTGGCGATGGTCGTTCCCAGCAGGATCAACCCGACGGGCCAGAACCGGACGAGATAGCCGGCGTCGGCGATACCCATCGAGTCGAGCCCGAGGATGACTCCCAGGCCCATCACGAACAGACCGAAGACGAGTTGCGGCGTAACGGGCGTGGACATAGCGCCTACGTTCACGAAGTCACCTCGACCTTACCCATCATTACGAAACCGCGCAAGCGGAGTCGTGGCGCCGGCCCGGTTGCAGGCGGCTGCGGCGGCTTCACGTCCGGCGGCGCCGGAGGCCCTATGCTCGACAGATCACGCTGCGTGTTCTTGTCGTCGCTGCTCTCGTTCTCGTTCTTGTTTTCCTTCTCGTCCGCTTCCAGTTCGGCCGTGATGTCGTCGGTGAGCGACCTGAAACGGTCCTCGTCCACCGACCCCATCACCGGCAGCGCCGACAAATCGACGACCCAGTGATCCGGAATCCGCACCGTCGCACGCCCCATCGTCACGAACACGTCAACGGTCATGGCTTCTCCAGGCGCGAGAGTGACCTGACGGAGATCGAGCGTCGATCGCCCCATGACCGCGGCCACGCGTGCATCACGGACGTCCCCGGGCACGCTTGTCTCCGCCCGGCCCATCACTCCGGTGGCGGTCGCGCGCCTGCCGGACGCCTGCGTGTCAATCACGCCCGGGAGTCCGAACGACCAGAACATCGCGACGCCAAGCAGGAAGAGGAAGAAGCAGGGAACGCCGCCCTGCTGTCGCTTCGGCGCCGCCGGGTCAACCGGCCTGAACGCCTGCGCCACCAGGCTCGCCCCGAACAGCACGATCAGAAAGGGCCAGTACCGCATGAAGCTGCCAACCTCGCGGATCCCCAGCGTGTCCAGCAGCAGCACCACGCCCACGGCCATGACGGTGAGACCGACGACGAGGTTCGGGGTGAAGAACATTTGCGCCTCCAGGCCCGGCGGCGCCGGACCACTGTGCCAATCTGATCGAGCCGATCTGACTACGAACGCGGCGCGGCCGCTCCCGGGAATCGGTCAATGGCGGTCCACCCCCGGCGGACATCGTCCATCCAGTCGAGGGCGACGTCGAACGGCTGCCACCACCCGTCGAAAACGGCCGTAATCATTGTCGTCAGCACCCGAACCGCCCGGCGTCCGAGGCTGGAGACGGCGTCGAGCATCGGCGGTTCTGCCGCACGGCCCAAGTCCGCTGCCGTCAAAAGGGTTGGCGGGCCCGACAAGGCCGGCCCCACCTCGGCGGTCCCGGCAGCACCCCAGGCCTCGAGACCCGCGAAGATGCCGATGCTCAGCAGCGCGAGAATGATTCCCACGAACACCCTGCCGACGCGCGTCGATGACCGGTTTGAGCTCGAGAACATCTGCTGCCTCCTGCCAACTTACGGAAGCATGAGACTACAGAGGCGGTCTGGCGGTTCCTCTGAATCGGTGAGCGGTATGGGGTTCCCGGCGAACGGCGGCGGTCTGGCCGCCGTCCGCCGGGTTGGGGGCGGCGCTCCGGCCGCGGCCGGATCGCCTGATTGACCGTTATTTCTTGAGTTTCACGAACGTGTAAAGGATCGACTGATCCCTGAAGGTCAGCTCCACGCGGAAGCACTGTTCGCCCCTGACGGCCGGGGTCTTCCAGTTCTGGATGAACTGACCACCAGACCCGGCGACCCCTTCGTAGCGCAGCGCCGTCGATCCCGCAGTTTCGAATTCGACGACGTCCTCAGTACCGGTGCCGCTGCACGACGACAGCTGTCGCGCAACAAAACCGGCGATGTCCGCGATGCTCGTCAACTCGACGCCGGCGGCAAAGACATTGAATTTCAGCGGAATCGTCTGTCCACCGCGTGCGGAGTTCCAGGCGGCCCCTGGCGGCGGTGCGAAGAGCAGCGCAGCATACGCGTTCGGCGCCGGCGCAAAGATCGAGTTCGGGATGCCGA
Source organism: Vicinamibacteria bacterium (assembly GCA_025938035.1). Next base: position 3,410 of record JAICQE010000137.1, on the reverse strand, counting down.
CGGGCTGATGGAAGCCGTTTGCCGTCCACGCGGCGATCGAGAAGCTTCGATCGATGGGCGGCGCGTCGTTGTAGTTCTTATTCCCTTTTTGCGATGCCTGAACGGTGCACAGCCCGACCGCGAGAATGGTAACGGTCGCAGGGTTTACATTCGGGGAGACGGAGCAGACCGACCCAGTCGTGCTGGAGAACGTCACCGGCTCTCCCGATGCGCCGCCTGTCGCGGTGACGCTGAAGGGAGGATCGCCGAACGTCTTGTTCGCCAGCGGTCCGAAGGTGATCGCCTGGTCGGCCTTGTGAATGGTGATCGTCTGGTCGGCAAACACATCCTTGTAGTTGGTGTTGCCCTCGAACGAGGCCCGGACGGTGTAGGTGCCTGCGTCCACCGGCGCACCGGCCAGAGGTGCGCCTGAGGCTGTCAGGCCAAGGTAGTAGACGAGCGTCGCGGCTGGCGACAGATTCAGCTCGCCGCCAACGCCGTTCACAACCGCGGAGGCCGGATTGGGATTCGTGTTGTAGGTGCTGTTGGCCCACGTAATGATGACCGTCGGCGTAGCCCTCTGAATGGTGATCGTCTTCGTGGCAGTCGCGTCCTTATAGTTGTCGTTGCCCGCGAAATCTGCCTTCACGGTGTAAGTACCGGCGTTAACCGGCGCAGTGCCGAGCGGCGTGCCAGAGGCGTCCCCGCCCGCATAGTAGGCAAACGTCGCGGCCGGCGACAGATTCTCCTCTCCGCCAACACCGTCCACAGCCACGGTCGCCGGATTGGGATCCGTGTTGTAGGTGCTGTTAAGCCACGTAATCACGATGGTTGGAGGTGCCTTCTCAATCGTGATCGTCTTCTGGTCGGTCGTGTCCGTGTAGTTGGTGTTGCCAGCAAACACGGCCTGCACCGTGTATGTGCCGGCATTAACCGGCGCGCCGCTCAGAGGCGTGCCGCCCACTGACGCACCAGCGTAATAGACCAAATTCGCCGCAGGCGCCAGGTTCGTTTGGCCGGCCACGCCGGTCACGACCGCCGATGCCGGATGAGGATTCGTGTTGTAGACGCTATTGACCCACGTGATGGCGATGGTTGGCGTGGCCCTCGCGATCGAGTTCGTCACGACGCCGCTGGCCATCTTGTAGTTAACGTTTCCGGCAAATGTCCATGGGTCGTTCGTGTAGGTACCGGCGTCCGTGTGCGTCGTCCCGCTCAGATTGAGCAGATTGCTCAAGTCCTCGCCTTTGACGCCGGTCGCGATACCGGTGGCCGTGTGCGGGGCGGCGTCATAGGTGACGGCGTAGGGCTTCACGCCAATCGTGGCGTCGGCCTGGTTGATGACGATCTGGACGCTCCCGTTTTCGGTGACGTAGTTGTCTCCTCCGTTGAACGTCCAGTTCGCGGTACCTCCTGGAACGTTGATGAACTTGGCGCCCAGATCGAGCTGGGCACTCAGATCTACGTCGTTGACACCTTTTGCGGTGCCGCTCGCGCCATGCTCGTCGCCGTCGTAGATAACGGTGACGCTGGTGACCGTCACCACGGCGTCGGCCTTCTCGAGGGTCACCGAATTGGGGCCCGCGGTGACCGCCAGAAGGTTGTCGTCGCCAGCCTTCTCTGCGCTGATCAGACAGGTGCCCGAGGCGTTGGTAACCGTAATGACGCCGCTCGTCGCGTCGATCGAACAGCCAGTCGACGATCCGGCGCTGAACGTCACCGCGCCGTTGCCGGTGCCGCCGGTTGCCGTCGCGGTGCCGGTGGCGCCGAAGACGATGCTCGCCGGCGTCGTCAGATTCAATGCCGCCTGGTTTGCCTTGGTGACGGCCAGATTGAACTGCGGCGACGTGCTGCCTGTGTGACTGCTCGTCGGGGTGTAAGTGCCGGTGATCTCGTGCGAGCCGTCACCTCGGGCTGAAGGTGTGTAGCCGACGGAGCAGGTCGCCGGAGTGCCCGACAACGTGCAGAACAGAGGAACGAAGTTTCCCGCACCGCCGGTCGAGAATGCGACCGTGCCTGCCGGGACGGTCGCCGGTGCCGCACCGGTGTCCGAGACTGTCGCCGTGCAGGACGTCGTGGCATTCACGGCCACGGCAGCCGGCTCGCAGCTGACGGATGTTGAGGTCGGCCTGACGTTGGCAACAAGAAAGAAGTTCTTGTTGTTGATTGTCTGCTGATGTTCAGTCAGGAATGAAGGCAGTGTCTGACTCGCGTAACCGCCAGCTACTGCGCTCAACGTAATTGTCGCAGTGCCACTTCCATCGAAGGGCACCTTGAAGGAATAGGAGCCCGCGGCGTTGGTCGTTGTCGAAGCCGGTTCATTACAGCCGCCTGCACACGACACGGTGGCGTTCGGGATGGCTGCGTTCGTCGCGCTGTCCCGCACCGTGCCTGTGATGGTGGAGTTTCCATCAGTAAAAGTGTTCAACGCGGTCGACGCGACGCCGGTGGCGGTCAGATAGAAGCGCATCCCGAAGTGATGGAACACGTCGTTCTCGATCGGCGCGAACTGGGTGTTGATGATGTTTCCCTGCGCATCGGCGACGGCGGTGTAGGTGAAGTCGTTGTGCGTGTCGGCGTCCTCTGAAATCTTCAGCGTGACGGTCTCGCCAGGCTGCCAGCCGGACCCGGTGATGGTCACGGTCTCACCCGGCCAGTAGTCGGCCTTGTCGGTCTTCACCGTCGCGTAGCCGAAGTACTCGCCGCTCGTCGCGCCGCCGCCGCCGACGAACGCGAGATTGTGGTACGGCAGCGCGCCACCGGCGGCTGCGGTGCGCGCCTGCGACATCGGGTTCGGCACGGCACGGAACCCGTTACGCCAGTCGGCGTACAGCTCCGCCGAAGCGGTGGGCGCGCCGTTGACGGTGCCGCCGGCAATCAGAACCTGGTTGTTGTTCGGCAGCAGCACGGCGGTGTGGCCGCTCCGCGCCGTCCGCAGCGAGCCGGTCTCGAAGATGCTGCGGCTGCCCGAGCTGAAGATCTCAGCAATCGCGAGGCTGCCCGACCCGTCGCGTCCGCCGGCGAGGAGCACATGGCCGTCGAGCAGCCGCGTCGCCGTCAGCTTTTCACGCGCAACGGCCAGCCGGATGCTGAGGCTCTGGGTCACGCCGCTGGTGGAATCGAACAGCTCCAGGTAGTCGAGGACGCCGCTGCCGTTCGAGCCGCCGGCAACGAGAACGAGGCCGCTGCCAAGTTCGACCGCGGCGTGATTGACGCGAGGCACCCACAGGTCGCCGGCATGAACCGACTGACGCGTGTTCGGGTTGTAGATCTCGACGTCGAACGACGGGCCGTTCACGGTGCGGCCGCCCGCAATCAGCACGCGGCCGTCGTCCAGCGCGGTGACGGTATGGCCGGTTCTGGCCACGCCGAGCTGGCCGCCGTTTGCCCACGACTGCGAGACCGGATTGTAGATGCCGACCTGCGAGACC
>JAICQE010000155.1 GCA_025938035.1 Vicinamibacteria bacterium | reverse complement strand
CGTCATGAAGCCCGACGCGCCGAGCCCCGCCATCAGCATCGTGATGCCGACGATGTCGAGGACGTGATCGACGTAGAAGCCGTAACGGGGACGTTCGGCGCCGCGCACGCGAGCCAGCGTGCCGTCGAGGCTGTCGCCGAACCAGTTGATCGCCAGCGCCGCGACGACAATCCAGATCGCGCGCACGTCCCAGCGCGCCAGCGCGTAGCCAGCGCCCGCCAGCGCCATGGCCGCGAGCGCCAGCGCTGTCAGGTGATCGGAATGAATCCGCGCCGGCAAGCGCCGCGCGATTGCGATCAACAGCCGCTTTTCCACTGCCGCCAACAGACTCCGATGCTCGCGAATGTGTCCGCCCACCGCTCTGCCCTCCTGCTCGACAAGGTGCAGGATGGAGCCGAATCAGCTCAGCCGGCCTTCCAACGCTGGCCCTGCACCGATCGCCGAACAGCACCGTGGCGACAGGCTCTGTGGCCATGGGTCGGCCCCGGCAGCGCGGGACCGTGGGTCCGGAGCGAAACCGTTCCCGCCGCTGGCGTTTCGCGGAGCGGCCTACGGTTCCGCGCTGCGGCCATCGACCGGATCACTCCGGGGGCGTCGCAGCGAGGATCCCGCGCAGCGGACCCACCGCGATCCGCGGGCAGGTCGGAATGGAATCTGCAGACTTGGACCGCATGATGGACGAGTCTTACGAGCGGGACTATACGGTCGGGACACGTCGGTCACGGAAGGGAGCACTGCTCCTGATGGCGGCGGCCGTCGTGGCCCTGGGAGCGATTGGAGTGTGGCTGAGCCCGGGCGGTGGGGGTGGCCTCGATCAGGGCACAGGATTGGTGCGCACCGAAACCGGCAACCCGGGGGCGATTGGAACTTCCGGCGGCCACGGCGCGGATGCCGATCAGGCCGGGAGTGCGCCCGTGCCCGGTGGCGTCATCCATGAGCTCGAAACGATCACTGGCAGCAACGACGGGCACGAGCTCGTCGGCCGCCGCGTCGACCTGCACGTCCCCGTCAGCCAGCACATCAACGACGTCGCGTTCTGGGTCGGCATGGGCGACAACCGCCTGCTCGTCGTCTTCGCGCGCGACGATCGTGATGGCGCCGAACGGCAGCGCGGTGAACCATCCAACAGCGGCGTCGCGCCGCGCGCCGGCCAGCAGGCGGCAATCTCCGGATCGATTCAGCGTGTTCCGTACGCCGAAGCGATGTACAGCTGGGGGCTGACGAGCACCGACCGCGCCGAGTTGATGGAACGGCGCATCTACCTGCGGGCCGACACCGTCACACCATAAGAAACCGGGTTTCGGTCTCCTGAAAACGAAACCCGGTTTCGTTTCGTCTTTGAAACCCGGTTTCGTCTACTTGCGTAGCGCCCGCGCCACCACCCTCAGATCGGCAACGAGCATCTCGTAGGCTTCACGACGCCCTTCCGAATCTGGCGCTCGCAGCACCGCCGACGGATGGATCGTTGCCACCGCCTGCGGCGCCAGCGTGCTTGGCAGCACCTGCCCCCGCTGCTGCATCAACTTGAACTGCGATCCGAACACGGACTGGGCGGCCGTGGCGCCCAGGCAGACGAGCACCGCCGGCTTCACCGCCCGCAGTTCCGCCTCGAGCCAGGGGCGGCACGCCTTGATCTCCGAGGCGCGCGGCTTCTTGTGGATGCGCCGCTTGCCCCGCGGTTCCCACTTGAAATGCTTGACGGCGTTGGTGACGTAGACCTCGTCACGCGGAATGCCGGCATCGTCGAGTGCCTTGTCGAGGAGCGCGCCGGCCGGCCCGACGAACGGCTGTCCCTGCCGATCCTCCTGGTCGCCCGGCTGTTCGCCGACGAACATCACCCGCGCCTTCTTCGGCCCCGCGCCGAAGACGACCTGTGTTGCCGTCTTGTACAAGTCGCAGCCGCGGCATTCATGTGCGGCGGCGTTCAGGACACGCACATTCGTCGATTCAGGTACGAACGGCGCCGCCGTTCGTGTGCCCGACGGATTCGCATCGTCGGGACTGCCAGCTGATTTCTTCGCCACGATCCCGATTCTCGCGCGTCTCGCGCCGGAGAGGGCTCGTCGGTGGACTACGATCGCAGGCGTCGATGCAGAGTGCCGAACTGATCCTTACGCTGGCCGGCGGCCTCGGCGCAGCGCTGGTACTCGGCTACCTCACGCAGCGCCTCGGTCTCTCTCCCATCGTCGGCTATCTCATCGCCGGCGTTCTGGTCGGCCCACGCACGCCAGGATTCGCCGCGAATGTCGAGCTGGCCGAACAGCTGGCCGAGGTCGGCATCATCCTCATCATGTTCGGCGGCGGTCTGCAGTTGCACGTCGAGGAGCTGCTCGCCGTCCGCCGAGCCGCAATTCCCGGTGCCATCGTCGGCATGGCGGGCGCGACAGCCCTGGGTGCGATCGCCGCTCACCTGTTCGGATGGCCGTGGCCGTCGGCCGTGATGTTCGGGCTGACGCTCTCGGTCGCGAGCACCGTCGTCCTCGTCCGCGTGCTGTCGGATACGCACGCCCTGCACACGCCGAGCGGGCACATCGCCATCGGCTGGCTGGTGATGGAGGATCTGCTCACCGTCATCGCGCTGGTGCTGATTCCGACGCTGTTCGCCGGCGAGCTCAGTGTCTCGCGCATGGCGGCGAGCCTTGGCTTCACGCTGTTGAAGGTGGGAGCGCTCATCGTCTTTGCCGCACTGCTCGGACAGCGGATCATCCCCGCGCTCCTCGGACGCATCGCCGCGACGCGCTCGCGCGAGCTGTTCACCCTCGCGGTGCTGGTGATTGCGCTTGGTATTGCCGTCGGGTCGGCGCTGCTCTTCGGCGTATCGATGGCGCTCGGCGCCTTCCTGGCGGGGATGATCGTCAACCGCTCCGAATACAGCCTGCGGGCAGCGAGCGACGCGCTGCCGATGCGCGACGCGTTTGCCGTCCTGTTCTTCGTGTCGGTGGGGATGCTCCTCGATCCCGTCCGGCTCCTCGACCAGATGGGGCTGCTGGCGGCCGGCGTCGCGGTGGTCGTCATCGGCAAGCCGCTGATCGTGGCGCTCGTGCTGGCGCTGCTCGGCTATCCGCTGCGGACCGTCCTGACCGTGCCGGCGGCCCTCGCCCAGATCGGCGAGTTCTCATTCATTCTGGCGGCGCTGGGCGGCACGCTCGGCGTGCTTCCCGACGACGCCTCCGTCGTCGTGGTGGCGATCTCGATAATCTCGATCGTTCTCAATCCTCCTGCCGCGCGCCTGATCCCGATTGTCGAGCGGCTGGTTATCCGGTTCGCGCGCTGGCGCGGCGACGCCGTGGACGACTCCGGCGCGGCTTCCTCCCTCGATCCGCAGACGCGCGCGATCGTCGTCGGCTACGGTCCTACCGGACGCACCGTGACGCGGCTGCTGCGCGAGAACGGCATCGCCCCGACGGTCGTCGAGCTGAACCTCGAGAGCGTGCGCCACCTGCGCGAGGAGGGAATCTCCGCGATCTACGGTGACGCCAGGCATCAGGAGTCGCTCGTCAGCGCGGGCCTGCGGCATGCGGATACGCTGATCATCAGCGGCGCTGATACCGCCTCTCCCGAGATCATCCGCGTGGCGCGGGAGATCAATCCGAAGGTGCACGTCTTCGTGCGGAGCGCCTATCTGCGCGACGTGCCGCCGCTCCGCAATGCCGGCGCCGAGCAGGTGTTCGCCGGCGAGGGCGAGGTCGCGCTGGCGATGACGGAAGCGGTGCTCCGGCGGCTTGGCGCAACGCCGGATCAGATTGACCGCGAACGGGATAGGGTCAGGGCCGAGCTGTTTGGGGGTATACTGACTGGCCGTCTCGACTGAGGACCGTGAAACCAGCGTGCGTGCGTTCCGGGCGAGACGCGCGGCGGCTTCTTCCATCCCGGCGGGACGTGACGAGGGCTATATACAGCCCGGGAGGTTCGTGCATGCGTGCATTGATGACGATGGGCATCGTGGCGGCGCTGGCGGTGAGCGCGATGGCGCAGGCGCCGGCGGTGGAGCTGAAGGTCGGCGACATGGCGCCGGAGTTCTCGCTGCAGGCGTCGGACGGCAAGACGTACAAGCTGTCGGACTTCCGCGGCAAGCGGGCGGTGGTCGTGGCGTGGTTCCCGAAGGCGTTCACGCAGGGCTGCACGATCGAGTGCAAGTCGCTGGCAGCCAACGGCGACAAGATCCGGAAGTACGACGTGGCGTATTTCATGGCCAGCGTCGATCCGCTCGAGGGCGAGCAGGGCAACGCCGCGTTCGCGAAGGCCTACGGCGCCGACTTCCCGCTGCTCAGCGATGCGGACAAGAGCGTAGCAACGAAGTACGGCGTGCTGAGCGGCCGCGGCTTCGCGAACCGCTGGACGTTCTACGTCGACAGGAACGGCCGCATCGCCTACATCGACAAGGCGGTCCGTCCGGAGACGTCAGCCGAGGACATGATCGCGCGTCTCGGCGAAATGAAGGTTGCGACGGTGAATTAGTGCGACGGGTGCAAGGGGTGCGATAGGTGCAAAGGGTGCGTTGCTGAGGCCCTCGCACCTCTCGCGCTCCTCGCACCTTCTCGCACCCCCTCGCACCCATTTACGCCGCGATCCCCTCCTTCCGAATGCGATCCTCGAGCTGCTGCGCGAGGGCGTCGACCTTCTTCCAGTCCGTCAATTCGTAGTCGCGTGACGTGTTGGTGGGAGCGCCCTCCTTGCGCGCGATCTTCTTCATCAGGAAACGCGTCAGGAATCCATATCTGGTGTAGGCCAGCCTGCCGGCAAGCGACACGACAATCGCCGGGCGCCAGCCGTGGGCGGGCGGGAAGGCGTCGGCGATCGCCTGCGCGGCGTGCACTTCATCGACATTGCGCGACGCGGCGCTGAGGCTGACCGAGAAGAACGCCGACGGGATGCGGTTCAGGTCGGCGGCATGGCGGCCGACGAAGTGCTGCGCCTGGCGCTGGTGCTTCTGCATGTGGATGGAGGCGCCGACGAACGCGCCGCGGACGCGGGACCAGTCGATCGCTTCGGCTTCTCGCGAGGCCATGTCGATGGCGCGGCTGGTGAAGCCGTGTTCCTTCAGCAGGCCGGCGATGTGCTCGGCGATCCGGCGGGTCTGTCCTTCGCTCGTCGCGAAGAACACCGGCACCTCGTAGTGGAACGTCTGCGTGGTACTCATGCCTGCTGAGTGGGCAAGGGCGGTACCGCGAACGACCGCGGCAAATGGGCGCGTTTCCGCCCGAAACGCCGGTTCAAGCGTAGAAGGCGCGAGGAATCCCGCAGCGGGTGCGGGAAAATCGGTGTGATAGACTTTTTCTTCCGCGGTGCCACGACCGAAGGCGCCTGCGACCACCCGCCGTGCCGGCGTAGCTCAGTTGGTAGAGCAGCTGATTCGTAATCAGCAGGTCCTCGGTTCGAGTCCGAGCGCCGGCTCCAAATCTCCCAATAAATCAGCGAGGTTGGAGACGTCCAGAGGCGTTGTCAGGTTCGAGGACCAGGTCGCCCCGCCGCGATCACCGCACGTCCCGGACTCCTTTGTGGTGGGATGCCGCAACTCGGGACAATCGTGATGCATTTCTCTTAGGCCAAAATCTCGCGGATAACGCCACCATGCACATCCGTCAGACGGAAATCGCGCCCCTGCGCGCGGAACGTCAACTTCTCGTGATCGATGCCGAGCGTCCTGAGGATCGTCGCATTGAGGTCGTGAACGTGGACTGGATCCTTGGCGACGTTGTAGCAGAAGTCGTCGGTCTCGCCGTAGGCCACGCCGCCCTTGACGCCGCCGCCGGCCAGCCAGACGCTGAACGCGTAGCCGTGATGATCCCGGCCGAAGTTGCCCTTGATCGCGCCCTGCGCGAACGTGGTGCGGCCGAACTCGGTGCCGAAGATGACGAGCGTGTCTTCGAGCAAGCCACGTTGCTTCAAATCCTTCACCAACGCGGCCGCCGGTTGGTCGATCGTCCGACACAACGCTGGATGTGAACGTGCGATGCCGTTGTGATGATCCCAGCCGAGCTGCACCACCATCGTATAGCGGACGTTACGCTCGGCCAGTCGGCGGGCCATCAGGCAATTGCGCGCGAAGGTGCCAGGCCGCTGGACGTCAGGACCGTACATGTCCAACACGTGCGTCGGCTCGTTGGTCACGTCGGCGACCTCGGGCACTGACGACTGCATCCGATACGACATCTCGTACTGACTGAGCCGCGATGCGATTTCGGGATCGTTCGATACCTCCTGCTGCGCCTTGGACAACGTAGAGAGCAGGTCGAGCATGTCGCGGCGGTCCTTCAACGACAAGCCGTCGGGATTCCCCACGTACGGAACGGGCACGGCGCCGGAACGGAAACGCACGCCCTGATACTGCGACGGCAGGAAGCCCGCACTCCACGTCATCGAATCGATCGGCACGCCGCCGGCGTTCCCGGAGCTGAGAACGACGAACGCCGGAAGGTCCTGATTCTCTGAGCCGAGCGCGTAGTTCACCCACGCGCCGCCCGACGGCCTGCCCGCAATCTGGAACCCGGTATGCAGGAACTTCGAGGCGGGATCGTGGTTGACATGCTCGGTGTGCATCGTGCGGATGACGCAGATGTCATCCGCGATGTCACGTGTGAACGGCAGCAGATCGCTGATCATCAACCCGCTCTTCCCACCGGGCTGGAACGGCGCAAGCGGCGCCACGATCGGGAACGTCGTCTGACCTGCAACCATCGTCGACAGACGTGTGTTGCCGCGCACCGACGGCGGCAGCTCGTCACCATGCATCTTCGCCAGCCGCGGCTTGTAGTCGAGCGTGTCGACCTGCGATATCGCCCCGAGCATGTGCAGATAGATGACGCGTTTCGCCGTCGGCGGATAGTGGGGCTGCGCCAGCACGCCGCGGCTGAACGGCGCGGACGCGCCCTGGGCTGCCCGGATGGCGCTCGAGGGGGCGTCCGCCCACGCCGGCCTGCCCAGCAGCTCCGCCGCCGAAATCCACCCGAGTCCGGCGCCCAGCTTGAGGAGGAACGCGCGCCGCGCGACGTCAAACGGTCTCACATCACTCATCAGCGCACCGTGTAAGCGTCGGGGGTGTTCATGATTACTGCGGCAAGGTTGGTCAGTGCCGCCAGACGAACAGGGTCGAGCGATACGTCCGCGGGCGTCACGCCAGTCTTCAGCAGGCGGGACGCGGCTTCGGGTTCGGCGGTGAACCGCTGCACCTGGGCGTCCAGATACGCTCGCATAGGACGCGCCTCCGCCGGCAGCGGATGACGCCGCGTGGCCAGCCGAAACATCGTTGTGATCTGAGCTTCCGGATCCACGCCGGCCTTCATCACGTGCGCCGCGAGCGCACGATAAGCCTCGACGTATTGCGGATCGTTCAACAGCACGAGCGCCTGCAGCGGTGTATTCGACGACGTACGGCGCGCTGTCGAGACGCCGCGGTCGGTCATGTCGAACGACGCCATCGCCGGATGCGGCGCGTTGCGCTTGATGAACGAGTACATGCTGCGGCGGTGATGCTGGTCCGCGGGGAGCGCGTTCGCGGCTGGATAGGTATAGAACGAGAACCCGTCCCACATACCCTCTGGCTGATAGGGATAGGTGCTGGGTCCCCCGATGCGGCGCTCCAGCAGGCCGCTGGCAGCGAGGGCGTTATCCCGCACGACCTCCGCGGCCATTCGCATCCTGGGGAATCTCGCCAGCAGCAGATTGCGGGAGTCCTTCGCCAGATGCTCGCTGGTGAGCGTCGACCCCTGCCTGAATGTGGCCGACATGACCATCATCTTGTGCAGCCGCTTCACGTTCCATCCGGACTCGACGAAATCGACGGCCAGGCTGTCGAGCAGCTCCGGGTGCGTCGGAATCGCTCCCTGCGATCCGAAGTCTTCGGACGTCTCGACGAGCCCTCTGCCGAATGTATCCTGCCAGAGGCGATTGACGACGACCCGCGCGGTCAGTGGGTGCCTGGGATCGAAGAGCCAACGCGCCAGCCCGATCCGGTTTCGAGGCCACGCCTCATTCCACGGGAACACGCTCAGCCCCCGCGGTTCGACCGGCTCGCCATGCTCGGTGTACAGGCCGCGGAGCAGGATGTACGCCTGCCGTGGCGCCGGCGTATCACCCATGATGGGAATCTGCGGCTGGACCGACACGAGCTCGTTGTGGGCGTCGCGCGCTCGTTGCAGCGCGGCCGCCGCCGCTGCGACTCGGGCGTCCTGTGCGACCAGCACGTCGGCGAACTCCTGCCGCACCACGTCGACAGGCACTCCCGACAACGCCTCATCGTGGAGGTAGCGGATCTCGAGCGGCGTCAGCGCTTTCGCAAACACGCGAATCTCGTCGATGGCGCCATCCTTCAGCGTCGTTTCCCGGAACCGCTTGCCGAACTGGAGCCCGAGGAATTCGTCGCCGAGCGTGCCGCCGCCCTCTACCTTGATGGTCCGCGTCAGGTTGTCACGTTCGACATTCACGGCAACGCGCGCGCCGTCGATGTACACCGCCATGCCGCGTGCGCGACTCGAACCGTCATACGTCACGGTGACGTGGGTCCACTGCTTCACTGGTAGATCCGGTACCGTGCGGACGCGCAGCATGTTGCCAGCGCGCGAGTGCATGATGTCGAAACGCAGCTTCTTCTTCTCGAGCTGCAGCGTGTAGCCGGCGCCGCCGGAGTTGTCGTTCTCGCGGTGATTCAACACCGTGGAGTTCTCGTAGTCCTGTCCGGCGAGGACCCAGAAATCGAGGCTGAAGGGTTGGGTGCGCTCGAAGTAGCCGACATCTGCGCCGAGGAATCCGCGGTTCGTGTCGGTGAAGAAGAATGCCTTGCCTTTGTTCGGCGCGCCTTGCTGCAAGATCGGCGCTTCGAGCACGGCCGGGTCGACGCCGGGTACCGAGCTCGGCGTGAATACGAGGTCCTCGCGGACGAGGTCGGACGGGAGGCGCCCCAGGCCCGCGCGCACGCTGGGTGCCTCGGGTAGCGGTGGTGTTGCGCCGGATTGGACCGGCGGCGCGACGGCTCCACCGCCGGCCACCGCGCGTGCTCCACCAGGCGCATTTCGCGTCCGCGATTCAGGAGCGAGCGGCGGCGGGATCGGTCGGCGTCCCTGCGGGCGTGATCGCGGCAGCCTGTCGTCTGGAATCGCCGCCGTTTCCTCGAATGGGTAGTACGCCACCTGCCCCGTTGTCAGCAATTGGCCAAGCGTCCGTGCGATCTCGGCGGGCGTGCGTATCAGGGAATCCACGCGCGCTGTCGCGTCGCGCGCGGCCGCAACACGGGCGCGAACGTGTGCAGCCTCGGCCGCCTCGATCTCGGCTCCGAGCTTCGAGATCTGCGCCTCGGTTGCCGCATCGGTCCACGGCAGTGTCGGGCCAGCGGTGATGCCGGTCGATCCGGGCGCATAGAACCCCGGCTCGTCCGTGCTGTTGAAGAACGCGGACAGCGAGTAGTAATCCTTGTGGCTGATTGGATCGTACTTGTGGTCGTGGCAGCGCGCGCACCCGGTGGTCAGTCCGAGGAAAGCCGTGCCGATCGTATTGGTCCGGTCGAGGACGTATTCGACGCGATACTCCTCATCGATTGAACCGTTCTCGGTCGTGCGTCGGCCGACGCGAAGGAACGCCGTTGCCAGCTTCTGTTCCTTCGTCGAGTTCGGCAGCAAATCCCCCGCGATCTGCCAGGTGGCGAACTGGTCGAACGGCATGTTGCGATTGAATGCGCCGATCAGCCAGTCGCGATAGGGCCAGAACAGCCGATCGTGATAATCGTCGAGAAAGCCGTCGCTCTCCGCGTAGCGCGCCACATCCATCCACCGGCTCGCCATCTGCTCGCCATATGCCGGCGAGGCGAGCAGCCGATCGACGACCTTCTCGTAGGCATTCGCGCTCTTGTCGTTGAGGAACGCGTCGACCTCGGGCAGCGTCGGAGGTAGTCCCGTCAGGATGACCGCCAGACGGTTGATCAGGGTCTCACGGTCCGCTTCAGACGATGGACCGAGGTTTTCCCGCTCCAGGCGGCTGATGATGAAACGATCGATGTCGTTGACGACGCGATGGCTTCCGGCAAGACGAGGCGGCGCAGTCCGGGTCGGCGAGATGAACGCCCAGTGCGGCCTGTACTCACCTCCCTGCTCGATCCACCGCTGCAGGATGTCGATCTCACCCGGCGAGAGACTCTTGTTGGTGGCCGAGGGCGGCATCCGCAGCGCCGCGGTGGGCGCCGTGATGCGACGGATCATTTCGCTCGCCGCGGGGTCGCCTGGAACGACCGCGTGGCGCGGCGTCCGGCCGGCGAGCGCCGCATACGCGCCTTCGGCCGTGTCGAGCCGCAGGTTGGCGCGCCGCGCCTTGGCGTCGGGACCGTGACAGGTGAAGCACTTGTCCGACAGAATCGGCCGCACGTCCCAGTTGTAGTCGACTCGCGCCCCAGTGCCGGCCTGCGGCGCCTGCCGCACCGCCGACAGCGGGATCGCCAGCCCCCACACGCACAGTCCAAGAACGACAGCGAAGCGGGTCATCAGAAATCCAGTTGCGCGCTGATCTTAGCGAATCTGGCCTGCAGGATGCTCTGCGGACGGAACAGTGCGGCGTACTGGTTGTTGTACGTCAGCACGGTGGCCGCATTCAGGGCGTTGTAGAGGTCGAGGTTTACGGCGAGACGCCGCGCTCCCAAGCGCAGAACCTTACCGACACGAAGATCTAGCTGGTTCAGGCGCTCTCCATAGAGGGTCCCCGGCGCGATGATGTTCACGGTCGTGTTGACGCCGCCAGACAGGTCGCGGCCGAGCGACGGCCGCACGGCGGCGTTCGGCACCACGAGGTTCGCGGACAGCTGCGCGCCTGGAAGGCTCTGGTACGTCCCGCTCACCTGTACGTCGATACGCGGGAGG
>JAICQE010000013.1 GCA_025938035.1 Vicinamibacteria bacterium | reverse complement strand
TCAACGCCAGCGGGCCCGCCTCGAGGAGGGGGGTCCTCACGGCCACGCCGCGAATCCGCACGGCGGCCGCCCTCACGTCGTCGAGTGTGACCATTCTCTTGGTGGAGTCCGGCTTCAGCCGGATTCGTAGCCTATCTTCATCGTAGCTTCCGCCTTAAGGCGGAAGCCACGTATAGTTTTCGCCGTGAAATTCCTGCGCCTCGCCGGTGCGTGGATCGCCGCGCTTTCGATCGCCGCCTGCTCCAGTGGATCCTCGTCGACGCCGAAGCAGCGCCTGTCCATCGCAACGGGCGGCACCGGCGGAGTCTTCTACCCGTACGGGGGCGGCATCGCCAAGGTCATCAGCGAAAATCTGCCCGGCATTGAGGCGACCGCCGAAGTGACTGCCGCGTCGGTGGATAACTTGAAGTTCCTCAAGCAGGGCACGTCCGACATCGCCTTTACGATGGCCGATACTGCGCAGGACGCGCTCGCCGGGAAAGAGGGATTCGAAGGGATCGGCGCGGTTCCGGTGCGGACGCTCGCGGTACTCTATGCGAGCTACGTACATCTGGTCACGCTGGAGGAGTCGGGAATCCAGCGCCTCTCAGATCTTCGCGGACGCACGGTCTCGACCGGCGCGGCGGGCTCCGGGACGACCGTTCTGGCCAATCGCATGCTGCACGCCGCCGGTCTCAATCCGGAACGCGACATCCGCGCGCAGAGCCTGGGGGTCGCCCAGTCCGTCGACGCGCTGAAGGACGGAAAGATCGACGCCTTCTTCTGGAACGCGGGCCTGCCGACGGCGTCGATCCTCGACCTGGTCAACACGCCCGGCATCCGGGCGCGTTTCATCGCCACAGACGAGATCGTGCCGCTGCTGCAGCGCACCTACGGTCCTGCGCTGTACTACACGGCTGTCATTCCCAAGGGCACGTACAAAACGAATCCAGACGTACCGGTCGTCGCCGTGGCGAATCTGCTCGTGGTGTCCGAGTCGATGCCCGAGACGCTCGCGCACGACATCACGCAGCTGCTCTTCGACAAGAAGACCGAGCTCGCCGCCATTCACCCGCAGGCCACTGAGCTGGCGATCGAAACCGCGTTGAAGGGATCGCCGATTCCGTTCCATCCCGGGGCAGAGCGCTACTACCGCGAACGGCAGGTGTGGCCGCAGTAACGGGCTGGCGGGAGCGCGCGGGGGACGTCCTCGCCTTCGCCCTCGCCGCCTACGCGCTCTACTGGGTCGTCGGCATTGTCGATCCGCAGATCTACAGGGTCAGCTTCCTGCTGATCGCACTTGCCGCCACGTTTCTCATCTATCCACTTACTTCAAAGAGACTGCCGGCTGCAGTACGCCACACCGTCGATGGCCTGTGTATCGTCCTCACCGTCATCGCGCTCGCCTGGCCGATCGTCGACTTCGACGCATTCGTGCTGCGCGCCGCGACGCCCACCACCGTCGATCTGGTCCTGGGTGCGATCGCAACGCTGCTGGTCCTCGACGCCACACGGAGGACGACCGGCTGGATTCTTCCGGTGACCGCCGTGATCTTCCTCGCCTACGCGTATTTTGGATCGCTGCTCGATCAGGCTGGCCTGTCGCTCATCGCGCATCGCGGCTACAGCCTGTCGCGGATTCTCGGGACGCTGTACATGACGCTCGAGGGAATCTTCGGCGTGCCGCTCGACGTCACGGCGACCTACATCGTGTTGTTCACGATCTATGGCGCGGTGCTCGAATACAGCGGCGCGGGCCGGTTCTTCATCGACTGGGCAGCGTCAACCGTAGGCCGTACGAGGAGCGGCTCCGGCGCCGGCCGCACCGTCACCGTCGCCGGCTACCTCCTCGGCGCCGTCTCCGGCAGCGGTGTCGCGAACACGGTCATGCTCGGCGCCGTCGCCTGGCCGATGATGCGCCGGGCGGGTTACCCGCCGGATACCGGCGGTGCGATGCTCGCCGCATCGGGTATCGGCGCCATCCTGGCCCCGCCCGCGATGGGCGCCGCCGCGTTTCTCATCGCTGAGTATCTGAAGATCACCTACCTCGAGGTGATCGCCATGGCCGCGGTGCCTGCCCTCCTCTACTACCTCTCGGTCTTCCTGATGGTCGAAGGCGATTCCAGGCGGCTGGCGGTTCGTGAGATCGACGTGGCCGTGCCGAGCCCGTGGGCGGTCACGAAACAGGGGTGGCACCACTTCGGGTCGCTCGTGGCGATCGTCGTGCTCATGACCCGCGGGCTCACCGCATTTCGGGCGGTGTTCTGGGCTACGGTCCTGGCGGTCGCCGCAAGCTTTCTGCGCCGCGAAACGGCCCTTGTTCCACGGCGCCTGGGCCGGGCACTCGCCGCCGGCGCCCGCAGTGTTCTTCCGGTTGCCGCCACGACGGCCACAGCCGGCATCATCGTCGGGGTCGTCACGCTGACGGGACTCGGCCTGAAGGTGGCTGGCGTGATCGTCTCGCTCGCGGCGGGAAACGTCATCCTGACGGCCGTCTACGCCGCGCTCGCCGTGTGGGTGCTGGGGCTGGCGGTTCCTGTCACCGCCTCGTACATCATCTCAGCGGTGATGATTGCGCCGGCGCTGACGAGCGTCGGCATCCCGGCGGCCGCCGCCCACATGTTCATCTTCTATTACGCCGTGTTATCGGAAGTGAGCCCACCGACGGCGTTGTCGCCCTTCGCTGCCGCGGCCATCACCGGCGGGAATCCGTTTCGGACGACGATGATTTCGTGGAAGTACGTGGTGCCCGCCTTCGTGGTGCCGTTCGTATTCACGCTGAGTCCCGGCGGGAGTGGCGTGCTGCTCCAGGGCAGCGTCGTTCATATTGTTTCGACATCGGCTGCCGCTGTGCTGGGTACCGCCGCGCTGTCGATCGGAATTTCAGGCTGGCTGCGGCGCCAGGCGACTGTCGGCGAACGGTGTCTGCTCGTCGCCGCCGCCGTCCTGCTGTTTCTTCCGCAGACCACGGCACGGCTTGCCGGGGTGGCCTGCGCGACCATCGCAATGCTGAAGCAGTCGAGATCGGTCTGATGGTCCGCCTGAAGGCGGACACGACCCACGAGACCCGGCTCCGTACGAGACGCGGCGTGCCCGGCGGTCTATATTTGGATATGGCCCGTTACACGCTGGTTTACGGTTTGCGGCTGGTGCCGGAAGGCGCGCTGGTATCCGCCGATGAGGTTACGCTCAAGCTGAAGTCCGGCGAGAGCGCTGGCGTAACGCTGCACACGATTGACGGCACCATCCCGCAGCTGCGCCGCGCGCTGGATCGCAGTCTCGACGCATATTTCGAATTCCTGCCCGGTGCATCCGACGAAGACAAGCGCGATTTCGACGATTCCTGAAAGGCCGACCGGAAGGTCGGCCTCTACCGGTCTACCGGTCCAATATTCGCCCCCTATCCGCCGTTACATTTCCACCTGCACGCCCAGTTCGACGACACGCTCGGGCGGGAGGTTGAAGAAGGCCGTGGCCCGGACCGAGTTGCGCGACATCAGCACGAACAACTTCTCGCGCCACGTCGCCATCCCCGGCCGCCGCCCGACGACGATCGTCTCGCGGCCGAGGAAGAAGGTCAGATCGTCCTCGTCAATCGGGACACCGGCGTCGCGCAGCTGTCCCAGGACCGCGGGAATATCCGGATCCTCCATGAACCCGTACTGGATGCGCGCGTTGTAGATGCTGGCGCCCATCGAGCGCACGGTCAGGCGCTCGTCCGGATCAACGTGCGGCGTGGGTACCGTCGCCACCGTCAGGACGACGACGTGCTCGTGCAGCATCTTGTTGTAGTGCAGGTTGTGCACGAGGGCCGCCGGCGTGCCGGTCGGCTGCGCGGTCATGAAGATCGCCGTGCCAGACACGCGCGTGGGCGGCGCGGTTCGCACCGCCGTCACGAAGGCCTCGAGCGGGAAGGCGCGGGCCGACAGGCGCTCGTAGAGGATTCGCCGTCCTGTCTTCCACGTGGTCATCAGCGTGAACAGCGAGATGCCGATGGCAATCGGCAGCCAGCCGCCCTGGACGAACTTCAGGAGGTTGGCCGAGAAGAACGTCACATCAATCGCCAGAAACGTTGCGGTCACCGCAAGCGCCGCCGGCAATGGCCAGCGCCAGCGCTCCACGGCAATCACGTGCAGCAGAATCGCCGTGATGATCATCGTCAGTGCCACGGCGATGCCGTAAGCCGCGGCAAGTGCTCCGGACGACCCGAAGCCGATCACAATCAGAATCGTGCCGATGGCGAGAACCCAGTTCACCTGCGGCACGTAGATCTGCCCCATCTGCCAGGACGCCGTGTGTTCAACGGTGAGACGCGGCGCATAGCCGAGCTGAATGGCCTGCCGTGTCAGCGAGAACGCCCCCGAAATGAGCGCCTGCGAAGCAATGATCGCCGCGGCCGTCGCCAGAATGACGAGCGGCGGCAAGGTCCACGCCGGCGCGAGCTGGAAGAACGGATCGCGAGTCTCGGGAACGTGAAGCAGCAGCGCACCCTGCCCGAAATAGTTGAGCAGCAGCGCCGGCAGCACGATCGCAAACCAGGCGACGCGAATCGGGCGCGCACCGAAGTGCCCCATGTCGGCATACAGCGCTTCGCCGCCGGTGACGACGAGAAAGACGGCACCGAGGACGGCAAAGCCGAGCCCGCGGTTCTCGATCAGAAAGCGCACGGCGTGTCGCGGATCGATGGCCGTGAGCACGTCGGGGTATCTCGCGATCCAGATGATTCCGAGCAGCGCGAGCACCGCAAACCATCCGACCATAATCGGGCCGAAGAGGCGGCCCACGCGGTGTGTGCCGTGACGCTGGATGGCGAAGATCACGACGAGGACGGTCACGGCGGCCGGCACGACGTAGCGATGGAGAACCGGGCTCGCCACCTTCAAGCCTTCCACGGCGCCCAGCACCGTGACGGCCGGAGTAATCATGCCGTCGCCGTACAGCAGCGCCGCCCCGAAGATGCCGAGCAGGATCAATATGCCGCGCCGTTTTCCCGCTCCCGGGATCAGCGCCGTGAGCGCGAGGATGCCGCCCTCTCCCTGGTTGTCGGCGCGCATCACGATGACGATGTACTTCACCGAGATGACGAGCAGCAGCGAATAGACAATCAGGGACAGCACGCCGAGTACGTTGTCGTGTGTCGGCGGGACCGAGTGCGACCCGAAGAAGCATTCCCGCATCGCGTACAGCGGGCTGGTCCCGATGTCGCCGTAGACGACACCGACGGCGGCAAGCGTCACGGGCAGCAACGCCCGTGGATGGCCGGAAGAAGACACGGAGGGCCTCCAATCACGCCGACGGGGTTAGCTGTCGGGCTCGAGGTTGGAAGTCCTCTATCCGCCTTCGCGCACGGGCCTGCGCGCGCGTCGGCGCGACAGGTCCGCCACTAAACAGAATTCGCCCCAGGCAGTGTGTCTACCGGAACGCCGTAGCGGCGTTCCTTCGTGGGTCCCCCGTGACGCCGCGTAACGGCGTCTTAGGCGTATTCCCTGACGCTACTCCTTCGCGCCGGCTGCGTCAAACACACGAACGTCATCAGCGCCCGGCGCTCGACGTGGTGGAGCGGCGGTTTATTTGCAGGCATACTGAGTCGTGGCCGACTCGACCGTTCATCAACCAACTGAACCGGTGGCGGAATCGGAACCTTCTCACAGCGCGAGCCGATCGCCGGTGACGCCGTTTCCGGCGCCGCGCGATCTGAGCGACAAGCTTCTTCTCGATCTGATCGACGCCGTCAAAGGCATCCTTCGCAAGGAATCCGCGGATCGGCTCCGCGACGTGTACTTGATCGGCGATATCGAGAAGGACGTCGCCAGGGCCGTCATCGAGCGGCTCCGCGAGCTCGCCAACGACAACGGCAAGCCGATCACCGTGTACATCAACAGCGCCGGCGGGAATGTCACCGACGGGCTCGCCATTCACGACTCGATTCGCCAGATCGTCGCCCGCGGCATCGAGGTGACGATCGTCGTTCAGGGGATGGCGTACTCAATGGGCTCGGTCGTCCTCCAGGCCGCAAGCGAGGGACGACGGCTGGCGCTGCCGCACTCGTGGATCATGATTCACGAGCCTGCCAAGTGGGCGGGCTGGCAATCCACCTCCGCGGCGGCGCAGCATCTCGATCGCCTGAAGCAGATGCAGGGGCAGATCTATCAGATCCTCGCCAGGCGATCCGGACGGCCGCTGGCGAAGATCATCAGAGATACGAAGCGGACGGACTTCTACCTCGACGCGCAGAAAGCGATTGAATACGGGTTGATCGACGCGGTCGTCGAGGGATAAATCGTTCGAGACATTCGAGTCGTTCGCGCCGGATATCGGATTAGGTTAGCGCGTTTTTCAGATTGGTCTAACGGTCAGGCCGGCGGGCCAGGCCGCGTCAGCAGGTATCTCGGCTCCGCCGGCCGCTCGGCACGCCGGCGGAGGTTCGACTGGCCTAGTCGACACTCGTGACGTTCGAGATCGTCACAGGTAGCTCTCGTGCGATCGGCGTCACCCATCTGCGACCGCCGCATCCGGCCCCGGCGACCGAGTCGGCCGGCTGCGCGAGACACCTGCCGCCGCGTCTGGCCCTGGCGACGGCCACACCGTTGGCCGCAATGGGGAGACACAGGTGATCAGCGTCGACGATCCCTTCGAGCGGCGCGATCAGCGCTTCGACAGCCGGAGTCGCGTTTTTCCGCGCCAGCGAGCGGGATCGGCGACGCTGATCACCTGTGGCTCTCCACGTTCCCAGGCTGGGCGGAACGGCCACCGTCGCTACAAGCAAATCGAAAACTACGCTGGGCGAATGGGATGCCGATCGGCGGACGCGGAAGCTAGCGCCACTTAAGTGCGAAGCAGGAAATCGGGTGGAGCAAGTCTTCCGCGGCGAGTTCCGTCAACCTAGGCGGCGCGCGCGGTCCTGAACTCTTCCAGCAGCCTGGCCACGCTCCCCGCGACCGACCGCAGCGTAGGCGCCCAGCCGAGCGCGCGGGCGCGCGGGCTGCGCACGATTTGGTCGAGCGCCAGCGCGTCCGCATACGCGCCCATCTTCTTTCGCGCCTCTTCAATCGGCATATGGCGGACGTCCGGCGGCATCTTGGCGTGCTCGGCGATGGCCGCCACGATGTCGTCCACCGATTCGTCCGCTTCGTCGTTGGCGTGAAACACGCCCGCCGCGTCGTCCATGGTGGCAACGCGCACGTAGAGATCGGCGAGGTCCCGATCGTAGATGCACGCCCAGTGGTTTCGTCCCTTGCCGACGACACGGACCAGTCCGTTGGCCGCGTCTTTCAACAGATCGCCGACGATTCCACGCGCACCGCCGTAGACAACGCCTGGACGGATCACGACGGCGCGCACGCCCTCGCCTCTGGACTCGAGCACCGCCTGCTCGTGTTCCGGAAGCCATGCGACGAGCGGTATCGGGTTCACCGGCGTCTCTTCGGTCGCGCCGCGCGCTTCCCCAAGTACCCACGCGTTGGAGGTGTACACGACGCTGGCGGGAGCGCCGGCGGCCCTGCGCCGTGCCGCGGCGGCAATCAGCGTATCAACCGCCACACGATCGACCTTCTGCGACCGCTTGGAGCTCTCGAGCGCGGTGTGGACGATGGAATCGGCGCTCTCGGCGGCAGCCGAATACGATGCTGGACGCGACAACTCGCCGAGGATCGGACGAACCCCTCGCCGGGATACCTGTTCCGCCTTTTCCGGATCGCGAACCAGTGCCGTGACCTCATGGCCGCTGCGCATCAGCGCGTCCATGACGGCAGAACCGATGTAGCCGGTTGCGCCCGTGAGAAAGATCCGCATCGGGGAAAGAGCGCTAATTCTATTTCAAATGTCCCACACGCGCTCCCGATCGAAGAACGTGATGACGCCGTCTTCGCTCACCTTCAGCACCGGCCCGAACTGACTGGCGCCCATTGCCGCGGTCGTCCGGGCGCCCTCGACTGCGCCCGCATCCAGTTGCTGCGACGGCGGATGGCGGAGAATGGCGCCCGCGGCAAGAAGGCGGCCGGACCTGTCCGTGACGGTGGCGCCATCGAGTGCCGCGAGGCCCATGAAGACGCTCGGATCCAGATCGATGATCGTGCGACGTTCCAGCAAATGAAGGAGATGGCGTCTCGTCGGCCCTTCCGATCCATCTTCGCGTTCGTCGAGCTCCCGGATGGGCAAATCGAGACGATCCGCCGTCGGGACCAGCTGCGACACGGCCACGTCCGGCTCACGAACCACCACGAATAGCGCGCCTTCGCGCGCGTCCGACAGGTCGCGGGCGGTCTGAAAAATCCGCGCGGCGACCGGCTCGTTGCCGACCGCATCGGCCCACAGACGGTATTTCGCCTGCGCGTCCACCAGGTGCCAGGCCGCGCCGCGGAAGGTGAACATCTCGGTGCCTTCCGCGAAGATCTTGATCTCGCGCGAGGGGCTGAGCACGGCGCAGACGTGCCCGTGCTGCAGCGTCGCCCGCGCATGGGGCTGAAACGCCCGTGGCGTCAGCGAATTGTGACGGGCGCCGCTGGCCCACCGCCTGATGTCGATGATGTTGAGGAGCCGTCCCTCCGCACTCGCCAGGTGCAGCGTATGGACGCCCTCCGCCAGACGGAAGAAGCTTTTGCTCCGCGCCAGCGACTCGTCATACGACATCACCACGGACGTGGGGGGAACTCCCGGCTGGACAGGATCGGCGGTGGTGCCCAGCAGGAGCACGCCGGTCGAGATCGGGCGATTCTCGTAGCTGGAGAGCGCCGCGACGCGCAGCATCTCGATGATCAACGCAATCCGGTCGGCGCGCGTGGCCCGCGCGTCCGTGGCATACGAACGCGGATCCAGAAAGGCGCCGACGTATCGATCCTCGATCGCGCCGCTGAACAGATCGACGCGCTCGGCCAGGATCCGCGGGTTCTGGATGGCGCGGTAACGTGCCGCGAGCACGGCACCGATCGCCTGGGCGAGCCGGATTTCGTGAGCCGTAAACGGCCATCGCGCGGGCACACGGAGCGTATACCGCGTCCCGAACCATCGGATGGTCAGCGCCGACGGATTGGCGGACGGTTCAATGGCCAGGCGGCCGTCAATCGCGGCCGACGACGTCGGCTCCGCGTCAAAGGTCGCGCGCTCGAAGAACTGACGGAGCGCGGACTGCAGCAGGCTGTCGTATAAGGCGCCGACGGGGCTTGCGTCCATCATAAGTTCAGAGGATCAGAGGAATTCAGCGTACTGAATGCCGAATGCCGTCAGGGAACGAATCATAATTTACCGGTGCGCCGTGAGACGCTGGTCGACTTTTTCGCGGATCTCATCACGATCCGCGGCGATTTCCTCGTCTATGACGACGGCTACAAGCGCCGGGTGCACTCCTACGCGGAGGTGGGCCGCGCCGCGCGCGGCTTCGCCGCACGCCTGAGCGCCGCCGGCATCCGCCAGGGCGACAAGGTGATCTTCTGGGGCGAAAACCGGCCGGAGTGGATTGCCTGCTACTGGGGCTGCCTCATCGCCGGAATCATCGTCGTCCCGATCGACTACCGGTCGTCCGCCGAATTCGTGCGCAAGGTCGCGGGAATCGTGGCGGCGAGACTGACGCTCCTCGGCGACGACGTCACGCCCGGCGACCTGTCAGGACCGGAGCACTGGCGGCTTTCCGATCTCGACTGGCGCGGCGACGGGCCGATGCCGGACGTCCCGATGACGCGCGACGACGTCACGCAGATCATCTTCACATCGGGCGCCACCGCCGAGCCGAAGGGAGTGGTGATCAGGCACCGCAATGTGCTGGCGAACATCGTGCCGGTCGAGCGCGAGATCCTGAAGTACCGGAAGTATGCACGGCCGTTTCATCCGATCCGCTTCGTCAACCTGCTTCCGCTGAGCCACATGTTCGGCCAGTCGATGGCGACGAATGTGCCGCCGATGATTCGCGGGACGGCCATCTTCACGCGCAGCTTCAACCCGCACGACATCGTCCGTTTGATCAGGTCGCGGCGCGTGTCGGTCCTCGTGTGCGTGCCGAAGATCCTCGACGTGCTGCGCGAACACGTCGTGCGGACGATGCCGGAGACACAGGAGCCGCCGCCCGCCGGCATTTCCATTCCGGGCCGATGGTGGCGCTATCGCCGTGTTCACTCGGCGTTCGGCCTGAAGTTCTGGGCGTTCGTCGTCGGCGCGGCGCCGCTCGCGCCGGACCTCGAGGAGTTCTGGCGCCGGCTGGGATTCGCAGTCATTCAGGGATACGGGCTGACGGAAACGGCGCCGATCGTCACGCTGAACCATCCGTTCAGGACGAGCAAGGGATCGGTCGGGACGCCGATAGCCGGCGTGGACGTGAAGATCGCCGAGGATGGCGAGATCCTCGTGCGTGGGGAGAACGTCACCAGCGGGTATTACGAAAGTGGCAAGTCACAAGTGGCCAGTGACAAGTTGCAGGAAGGCGTATTCGACGCGGATGGATGGTTCCACACTGGCGACATCGGCGGGCTCGACGAGCAGGGCCGGCTGTTCATTCGCGGGCGGAAGAAGGAAATGATCGTCACGCCGGAAGGGCTGAATGTCTTTCCGGAGGATGTCGAGCGGGCGGTCAACGACGTCGCCGGCGTTCGCGAGTCGGCGGTGGTCGGGGTGGCGGAAGGCGCCCAGGAACGTGTCCACGCCGTGGTCGTATTGGAACCGGGCGTCGATCCCGATCGAGTCATCCGCGAGGCGAACGCCCGCTTGCAGGATCACCAGCGCATTCGCACGATCTCGGTCTGGGGCGCCGCGCAACTGCCACGCACGGAGGGCACACGCAAGCTGAAACGGGCGGCGATTCGCGACTGGGTGCGAACGGGCGGTCAGTCGCCGACAGCGCCGCAGGGCGACTCGCTGGAGGCGCTGATTGCGCGGTACGCGCGCGGCCGGCAGGTCGGTGCCGGAACGACGCTGGAGGAACTCGGCCTCAGTTCGCTGGAGCGCGTCGAGCTGATGGTCGCACTCGAGGATCGATTCCAGACGCGAATCGACGAAGCCCGCTTCTCGGACGCCGCAAGCATCGCCGATCTGAAACAGCTGGTCGAGGCGCCGCCGGCCGCCGCGGCAGTCGAGGAGCCGGTCGACTTCCCGGCCTGGAACCGCCGCCAGCCCGTGCGGCTGATCCGCCGGCTGTCGCAGGCGACGTGGATCGTCCCGCTGACGCGCCTGTTCGCGTACCTACGCGTCGAGGGCCATGAGCATCTGGCCGCACTCGACGGCCCGGTGATCTTCGCGTCGAATCACCAGAGTCACATGGACGTGCCGGTGATTCTGTCCGCGCTGCCTGGTCGCTGGCGGAGCCGCGTGGCGCCGGCGATGCTCAAGGAGTTCTTCGAGGCGCACTTCCACCCCGATGAGCACACGTGGCGCGAAGTGTTCACGAACTCGCTGAACTACTACCTGGCGTGCTTCTACTTCAACGCGTTCCCGATACCGCAGCGTGAAGCGGGCGCCCGGCATTCGCTGCGATACATGGGAGAGGTGACGGGCAGCGGGATGTCGATCCTGCTCTTCCCCGAAGGCGTGCGATCGCCGACGGGGCAGCTCAAGCCGTTTCGCGGCGGCATCGGAATGATCGCATCACGACTCGACCTGCCGGTCGTGCCGGTGAAGCTGGAGCACGTCGATCGGTTGATGCCGGTCGGTTCGACGTTCATTCGTCCCGGACGTGTTCGCGTCGCGTTCGGAGCTCCGCTCCGGCTGCGCGGAGACGACTATGCGGCTCTGGCCGCACGGGTCGAACAGGCCGTGAGGACGTTGTGATCGTGTTCCATCGATGAGCAGCACGGCTCTCACTCGCTGTCGTTCAGCGGCCATTCGAATTGGACTGAAAATCCTACAAATTCCTGTACGTCAGTACGTTGCACGTATTCACCAGCTATGGCACACTCGTTGCTACGATTCGGTGAAAGGATGAGCTGATTGAGCAAGGACGATCTCATAGATATGCAGGGAACGGTCGTGGCCGTTCATTCGGGCGGGCTGTATCGCGTGCAATGCGACGCCGGACACGAAGTGCTGGCGCAGTTGAGCGGCCGGATGCGCCGTTTCCGTATCAAGGTGGTGCCTGGCGACCGTGTGACCGTCGGCGTCTCTCCGTATGACCCTGTCCGCGGAATCATTACGTTCCGAGCGAGATGACGCTTCTGCTTTGAGTACCCACACTACATCTTCCTCGCGCAATCGCCGCCGACGCGGGCCCGCCTCGGGCAAGGCGCCGGGCGGACAGCGCCGGCACCGGTTCCGGCCGGAGATGCAGCCCCGGCCCGAGCCGGCCGTGCTGCCCTACGAGCCGTCGCCATTCGATCCCGCGCCCATTCCGTTCGACCAGCTGTCGCTGGATACGCGCCTGCTGAGCGGCGTCCGCGATCTCGGCTGGTCCGAGACGCGCGCGATCCAGAGCGGCGTGATCCCGATTGCGCTCTCCGGCGTGGACGTCATCGCCTGCGCGGAAACCGGCACCGGCAAGACAGCCGCCTTTCTCGTCCCGATTCTGCAGCGATTCCTCCACGAGCCCGCGCCGCAGCCGCCGCGAACGCGTGCGCTCATCCTGGCGCCGACGCGGGAGCTGGCGGTCCAGATCGAGGATCAGGTTCAGGGCCTGACCTACCACACGACGATCTCGAGCATCGCCGTGTACGGCGGCGTGCCGATGGACATTCAGGAGCGCGCGCTGCGCGCCGGCGTCGATATCGTCGTCGCGACGCCGGGCCGCCTGATGGACCACATGCGCCACGACTCGGTGGAGCTGCGCGGCCTCGAGATCCTGGTGCTCGACGAAGCGGACCGCATGCTCGACATGGGGTTCTGGCCAGACGTCCGGCGAATCATGGCCACGCTGCCGCCCAAACGGCAAACGCTCCTGTTCTCGGCCACGATGCCGGCTGAAGTGCTGAAGCTGACCGAGGAGTTTCTCGCCGATCCGAAACTGGTCCAGGTCGGGAGACGAGGCGGGCCGGCGCAGACGATCTCGCATGCCGTGCAGACGGTGGCCGCGAACGAAAAGACACAGTGGCTCGCGCACTGGCTGCGCGAGGAAGCCACGGGTCCGGTTCTTGTGTTCTGCCGGACGAAAATCGGCGCCGATCGACTGGCGACGCGCCTGACCACGCTGGGGGTCCGCGCCGCCGCGCTGCACGCCGATCGCACCCAGCAGCAGCGGATGTCAGCCGTGGAAGGATTCCGCACGGGAACGTATCCGGTGCTGGTCGCCACGGATGTCGCCGCGCGCGGCCTCGACATCGAGGGCATCGCGCACGTCGTGAATTTCGAAGTTCCGGACACGCCCGAGGCGTATGTCCATCGCGTCGGCCGTACCGGCCGCGCGGAATCAACCGGGAGCGCGCTGACGCTGGTGGCTCCTGAAGAATTGCGCGCCCTGCGCGCGCTGGAGAAAGCCGTTGGGGTTCAACTTCAATAACAATCCGATCAATCAGGGTGCGCCGGGTGACAGCGCCCGGGCGCCGATGTCGGCGTCCTCTCCCACGGCACCGGAAGCCCCGGCGGTTGCGCCTGGATCGGCCGCGTCGACGGCCAGCACTGCCTCGACAGCAAGCACCTCGACAGCAAGCACTGTGACGTCGGACAATCCGCAATCCGCCGCGTTCGTGCGGTTTGGTTCGTGCCGATGGCAGCAGCCTGCCGAGGACGGCAACGCGGCGTTCTGCACACACCGGGAAGTCAAACCCTACGCCGGCACCGCCGGCTTCGACGCCGACGCGTGGTGCCCGGAGTGCCAGTACTACAAGCTGCGCCGCGCGCCGAAGAAGCGCGAGCCGCGCGACGAATACTCGTACTAGTTCGTAGTTGGATAGTTCGTAGTGTCCGCCTTCAGGCGGACCCGGATCGTCGGGTGCCTCGTTCACCGGCCTTTACGCAAAGGTCGCGAAGGACGCTAAGACCGAAGAACACTCTTCTATCGGGCAGGTGCGCGGCACAACGTCGATCCCGCCACCGCCTAACCGGATCGCTGGGAAAGGGAGACGTGACGCACCCTCGCTTTGGACAAGGCCAGCCTCGCGCGCACACCAGCGTCCACTGGCTCGGGCAAGCCGGCTTCGCGGGCTTCGCGGTTCAAACCAGCAACAGCTAGTCCGAGAATTCCTTCGCCAGGTGCACCCACTCGCCGTTGGGAGCGAGCTGCTGATATGCGCGCCAGTGCGGGCGCGCTTCGGACGACTGCCCGTTCTTCTCCAGCGTCACCGCCAGATAGAAATGCGCGTCGGCAAACGTCGGGTTCAGGCGGAGGGCATCGCGGTAGCAGCGCTGCGCCTCGATGTACCGGCCGAGGTCGTGAAAGATGTTGCCGAGGTTGAAGTGGGATTCGAAGATGTCGCCCTCGAGCGAAACGGCGCGCTCGTAGAGCGCCTGAGCCTCGGCAATCTGGTCCCGCGCGTAGTGGATATTCGCCAGGTTGATGAGGGCGGGCACGAGGTACGGATCGATTTCGAGCGCGCGCCGGTACGCCGCGGCAGCGGAATCGAAGTTCGCCGGGTCGCCGTTGTCGAGGATTGAGGCGGCGGTGAAGTACTGCTCCGCGGACGAGGACCGGTCGATGAGCGGCGTTTCCAGCAGCGCCGCCAGCGGCGGCGGCTCGGGCCGCCTGAGCTGCAGGACCTTTGCCGGCTGCGCTTCAATCCGGAAATCCAGCGTCAGCTGACCCTGATGCGAGGCGAGCAGATTCCGCAGGACCGCGCGGAACGTCGCCCCATTCCCCAGGTCGGCGTCGGCTTCGCGAATGACGGTGAGATCGGGAAAGGCGTAGAACGTCTCGCCATGGGCGCGGTGCGCGGGCCGGATCAGCCCCCACTTCTGCATGTAGCGCAGATGATCATCGCGCAGGTGCGTGTACCGCTCGAGCAGCTGCCGACGGGAAAGCGCGGGTGCACCAGTGCTCGTCACGACGTGACCAATATAATCCAGTCGATGATTGTGGGCGGCGATGTTGGCGGCACCAAAACGCTTCTCGGCGTTTTCGAACCAGCCGCGCCGCGTCCGCGCCTGGTCGGGACGCGCAGTTACGTCACGAACAGGTACGGCAGCCTCGTCGAGATCCTCGCGGAGTTCGATCGAGCCGTCGGACGCACGGGCGCGGTGGATGCGGCGGCCGTCGGCGTCGCCGGACCGGTCATCGGCGGCGTCTCGCGGCTGACCAACGTGACGTGGGACATTTCGGCCGCCGAGATTGCCGCGCATCTCGGCACACCGCGCGTCGCGCTGCTCAACGATCTCGAGGCGATGGCGATGAGCGTCGAGGTCCTGACGGCTGATGAAGTGGCGGTGCTGCAGGCCGGCGCCGCGCGCGCCGATGGAAATGCCGCGGTGATCGCCGCCGGGACCGGCCTCGGACAGGCCTACCTGCACCGCGTGAACGGCCGCCTCAGGCCGGTGCCCTCGGAGGGCGGACACGCCGACTACGCGGCGCGGACGGATCGCGAGATCGAGCTGGTGAAAACGCTCCGCGATCAGTTCGGGCGGGTGGAAGTCGAACAGGTGCTCAGCGGCCCCGGCCTCGTCAACCTGCACCGCTTCACCCACCGCGGCGGCGAGTGCGAAATGCTCGAAGGCGTCAGCGACGCGGACGCTCCCGCGCGCATCTCACAGGCCGGACTCGGCGGGCGGTGTCAGCAGTGCGTGGAAGCGCTGCGGATGTTCGTCAGCGCGTACGGTGCGGAGGCGGGAAACCTGGCGCTGCGGGCTGTGGCAACGGCAGGGCTGTACGTCGGTGGAGGGATTGCGCCGAAGATCCTTCCGGCGCTGAAGACGGGGACCTTCATGGACGCGTTCAGGGCCAAGGACCCGCTGCGCGAGCTCGTGGAGAAAGTCCCGGTGAAGGTGATCCTGAACCCGGAGGCCGGCCTCGTCGGCGCGGCGGTACGGGCGCAAGACATCATGATGCGCACGTAATGCAAGATTCTGCATTTCATATATGCGGCAGATCGCCCGTGTCCAGCAGGTGGTCGAGCCAGCGGCTGGACAGCTTCTCCTGCACGGTGTTCTGTCGCAGCCGCATGTTCAGGTTCGGAAAGTCGACGCGATCCATCTCCTGATCCTGGTTGAAGCACGAGAAGATGAACTCCTCGCGCCCGGTCGCCGGGTCCACGTGCTTCTGCAGGCACTGCGCGCAGATCTCTTTCATCATGCACTGCATCGGCGAGTTGATGCTGGCAATGCCGACATGTTCGCGCGGGATGTGCGGCGCCAGCACGCCGTAGCGGGCCGCTTTGACCGCGGCCATCATCCGGTCTGAGCCGATCGCGATGATTCGCGACACACCGGACAGCGGCACGCGCGGCGAGCCGAGACGGCCCTCGGCGTAGGCGACCATCGCCTGCACGATGTTGCCGCGGAAGTGCGCGTCCTGCGGACGCCCGGGCTCGATTGCCGCGCCCATGTCCGTGCTCCAAATCACCTGGTCGGTCGCCGCCTCGATCTCTTCCCGCTTGAAGAGGTCCTCGCCCTTCCTGTAACCGGCGAAATAGAGCACCCGATTGCCGTTTTCCCGCAACGCCTTCGCGATCGAGAACAGCACGGCATTGCCGAGACCGCCTCCGGCGAGCAGCACGTCGGTGCCTCGTGGAATCTCGGTCGGCGTACCGGTCGGTCCCATGACCACGACCGGCTCGCCCGCGCGCAGGTACGCGCACAACCGGCTGGAG
Source organism: Vicinamibacteria bacterium (assembly GCA_025938035.1). The sequence goes on along the minus strand of JAICQE010000013.1, from coordinate 24,958 downwards.
ACGCCCATTTCGAGCGCGATCAGCGACAGCAGCCCCTTGTCGCGGTCGACCCACGCACCGGTCAGAGCGATGCCTTCCATCAGCAGCGGCGACTCGGTGCCGTTGCTGGCCCGTGGAGCGAGCGCCTCGTAGTTCTGCAGCCGATAGAACTGTCCCGGCCGGAAGTGGCGCGCCGCGGCAGGCGCCCGCACGACGACTTCGACAATGGTCTCGGTCAGGCGCTGAACGTACTCGACGCGTGCCAGCAGGTCGTCGTCGAGCCGCTTCACCAGAGACGACCATGCCTCTTCCCGTTCGGGCTGTTTCGCCGGATCCAGTTGGGACAGCTCGCCGGAAAAGAGAGCCGTCACCTTCGGATACCCATCCTTGGCCGACGCCATCGCCTTGACGACGTTGCCGGCGTACAGCGGATGGTTGTCGCCGTAGTACGAAACGAGCCGCCCGCCGTTGTTGTAGGACGTGAAGAATCCCGAGGAATCGGGCTGCAGCGAAACGCTCGATCCGGACCCTTCGGCGCGATAGCCCTGGAAGAAACGCCGTTTCGAGTCGAGCTGGAACGTGCCTGGCTGTTCCTTCTCGTAGGTCACGTTCGGCGAGGTGCCAGCCGCGACGAGAATCGTGCGGGCAGGCAGCTCGACGGGCCCGTTCGGTCCTTTGAACACCAGCGCCTTCGCGTGGTCGGACCCGTCGACGACGATCTCGCGCGGATCCAGGTTTTCGGCGAACCAAATCCCCTCTTCGAGCGCTTTCACCACCTCCTCGTGATTGAGGCGGTAGGCCGGTGAATCGATCATCCGTTTCCGATACGCGAGGGTCACGCCGCCCCAGCTGCGAACGAGCGGGATGAAATCCGGCTGTTCTCCGGCGGTCTTCGCGCGCGCCCGCTCTGCCCGAACGGCACGTCCGTGCTCGAGGAACTCGTCGAGGACCTGCAGTTCTTCCGCGTCGTAGCCCGATCTGACGGACTGCTCACCGGACTCGCCGCACAACAGCTCGTAGCGCTCGAGCGTCTTCTCGACCTGGACCGTGTAATACGCGAACAGCTCGGTGGCCGTGTCGATGCCGGTCAGGCCGCCGCCGATGACGACGGCGGGAAGCCGCGCCTGCAGGTTGGGCAACGCACCCCGCTTGAACGCACCCGTCAGCTGAAGCGCCATCAGGAAGTCGCTGGCCTTGCGGACGCCGCGCACGAGGTTGTTCTTCATGTCGATCACGGTCGGGCGCCCCGCGCCTGCCGCAATCGCCACATGGTCGAACCCGTAGCCCCACGCGTCGTCGACAGGAATCGTCCCGCCGAAGCGGACGCCGCCGTAGATGCGCAGCCGATCGCGCCGGGCGAGCGTCAGGTGCAGCAGCGTCAGGAAGTTCTTGTCCCAGCGGACGGTGATGCCGTACTCGGAGACGCCGCCGAATCCCTCGAGCACGCGCTCATCCAGCTGCCGGTAGACGTCGTCCCATTGCTCGATCGGGCGCGGTGTCCGGCCACCGTCGCCGGTCAATTCGGCCGGCAGCGGTTCGATCTTCAGCCCGTCGATCGCCACCACGCCGAAGCCTTCGTTGAGCAGGTAGTGCGCGAGCGTGTAGCCGGCCGGTCCGAGGCCGACGACGAGGACGTTCCGCCCGTTGTAAGGCAGCGCGTACGGCCGGCGGATGTTGAGCGGGTTCCATCGCGTCAGCAACCCGTAGATCTCGACGCCCCACGGCATGCGCAGCACGTCCGTCAGCACGCCGGTCTCGATCTGAGGAATGTTGACCGGCTCCTGCTTCTGGTAGATGCAGGCCTTCATGCAGTCGTTGCAGATGCGGTGGCCCGTGCCCGGGCACATCGGGTTATCGACCACGATTATGGCCAGGGCGCCGATCGCGTCTCCCGATTTCCGGACCATGTGCATCTCGGAAATCTTCTCGTCCAGCGGGCAGCCGGGCAGCGGGATGCCGAGCGGATTGCTGACGATCTTCCCTTCCTTGTCGCGCAGGCCCTTCGAGCACGAATCCTTGTCGCGCTCGTGGCACAACACGCAGTAGTGGATTTCGCTGACGTTTTCGCGCGGCGTCCAGCGCGGATCGGTCAGCGCGAACCCATCGCGCCGCCGCAGGCGGCTGTCCGGACCGAGCATCGCTTCGGGCAGATCCGGGCGGGGCCGCTGGACGTGGACGAGGTTGAAGTAGTCGAGCGTTTCGGGAAATCGGAAGATCACCCACGACTTGTAGTCGTGGTCATGCAGACAGGCGGCGCACCAGCGTTTCAGCGCGTCGACCGTGGCGGCAATCTCCGCCTTCTCCTGTTCGCTGCCCTGCTCGCGGGCGGCCGCTTCACGATCGAGCAGGCCGCAGCCGGCCATGGCGATCGCCTGTTCGTGATCGAGGTGCGCCCAGGGGCGCGCGAGTTCCCTGACCGTGGCCAGATCGCCGGCGGTCGGCGTGACCCGGGTGCCGCCCTTGACCAGCGGCAGCGCCCGCTTGCGCACGAAATCGATCTTGAATCGGAACAGCGGTTCGAGGCTCGCGGTCGTGCTCATCACCCCGGCGGCCGCGTCGCCGACGTTGAACAGCGCCGCCACGAACCTGCTGAGGTGCGGCGCCATGCGCACGATGAGATCGGAACGCTCGATCGGCGAGGTGACGGATTCGGGAGCCGTGCGATAGACGTCCCAAGCCGCCCACAGCGAGGGATCCTCGGCCGCCACGCGCTTACAGAACAGGTCATGCAGGTCGCGGAGGCAGGAAGGCTGGTACAGGTCGGCGTAGGTAAACTCGGCGATGCCCAGCGGCATCGTGTTCAGAGATCGGTCCATCTAGGTGTCGAAATCAGCGAATGGCAGAATCTTTCGATTCTACCAAGGCGGGGGCGTTTGACAGGCTCCGGCCGAAGCCGGAGACTAAAACGATGAAAGGCCGACCTGAAGGTCGGCCTCTACCAGTTGGACCACCAATCGTTGGACGAATCAGGTGCAGATTACCCTCAACGGTGAGCCGTTCGAAATCGAGCAGCCCCTCTCGGTGGTCGCCCTGCTCGACAGGCTGGAGATCGACGCGCGGCGGGTTGCCGTCGAGCACAACCTCACCATCATCAAGCGCCAGCGGTTTCCCGAAGTGATCGTCAACGATGGCGATTCGGTGGAGATCGTGAATTTCGTCGGCGGTGGATAGCAGTTCGGGGTTGGGGATTGGGGTTGGGTCGGGCTTTGGGATTGCTGAATGACTGATTCACCGTTCGTCATTGCCGGCCGCACGTTCGCGTCGCGACTGATCATCGGAACCGGCAAGTACTCGTCGCACGCCGTGATGGCACGGGCGCACGAAGCGTCGGGCGCCGACATGGTCACCGTGGCGGTGCGGCGCGTGAACATCTCCGATCGATCGCGCGAGTCGCTCCTCGACTACATCGACACGAACCGGATGTTCATCCTTCCGAATACGGCGGGCTGCTACACCGCCGACGAGGCGATCAGGACGGCGCGCCTCGGGCGCGAGGCCGGCCTGTCCAACTGGGTCAAGCTCGAAGTGATCGGCGATGAGCGGACGCTGTTCCCCGACAACGAAGCGCTCATCGAGGCGACGCAGGTGCTGGTCCGCGAAGGCTTCGTCGTGCTGCCCTACACGAACGACGATCCGATCGCCTGCCGGAAGCTGCAGGATGCCGGAGCGGCGGCCGTGATGCCGCTCGGCGCGCCGATCGGATCAGGCCTCGGCATTCAGAATCCGAACAACATGCGGATCATCCGGGAGTTCGCGCGGGTGCCGGTGATCGTCGATGCCGGCGTCGGCACAGCGTCGGATGCGGCTATCGCAATGGAGCTCGGCGCCGACGGTGTGCTGATGAACACGGCGATTGCCGGCGCGGAAGACCCGGTCGCCATGGCCACCGCGATGAAACACGCCGTGCTGGCCGGCCGGCTCGCGCATCTCGCCGGCCGCATTCCGCGCAAGATGTACGCCACGGCGAGCAGCCCCGTCGAAGGGATGGTGGGCCGGTAGAGGCCGACGTTTACGTCCCTTTCACAAGCGGAAAATATTCTTCGCCGCGTTCCCCTTCAGCGCGTTGCGCGTGTCGACGACGAGCGGGAATCGTCCTGGCATCGCCGCATAGTTGAATCCCTTGTGGTCCGTCGCGATCACCGCGCAGTCAATCCCGTCCACGGCGTCTTCGGCAATCGACTGCAGGCACACCTCGCCCTCCTGGAGCGACGGCACGTAGGGATCGGTGTAGCTCAGCTCCGCTCCGCGCCGGTGCAGCAGCTGCAAAATGTCCAGCGCGGGCGACTCGCGCATGTCGCTGACGTCCTTCTTGTAGGCAATGCCGAACAGGTGAATGCGCGCGCCGTTGATCGCTTTCTTCTTCGTGTTCAACGCCTCGCTGATGCGCTCGACCACGTACTCCGGCATGGAGCCGTTGACATGGCCGGCCAGCTCGATGAAGCGGCACTCGAAGCCCGACTGCTTCGCCTTCCAGGACAGATAGAACGGGTCGATCGGAATGCAATGGCCGCCGAGGCCCGGACCCGGATAGAACGGCATGAAGCCGAACGGCTTTGTCTTGGCGGCGTCGATGACCTCCCAGACGTCGATGTTCATCCGGTGTGACATCAGCGCTATCTCGTTGACGAGCCCAATGTTCACCGCGCGAAACGTGTTCTCCAGCAGCTTCACCATCTCGGCGACCTGTGTGGAGCTGACGGGAACGACCGTGTCCACCGCAGCGGAGTACAGCGCGGCGGCCACTTCCGAGCAGACAGGCGTTGTTCCGCCCACGACCTTCGGGGTATTCCGGGTGTTGAACTTCTCGTTCGCCGGATCGACCCGTTCGGGCGAAAAGGCCAGGTAGAAGTCCTTGCCGACCGTCAGCCCGCGCGCCTCGAACATCGGCTGCAGCACCTCGGCCGTCGTGCCGGGATACGTCGTCGATTCGAGGACGATCAACATCCCCGGATGCAGGTATCTGGCAATCTGCTCGGCGGCGGACACGACATACGACATGTCGGGATCTTTCGTCTTGCGCAGCGGCGTCGGCACGCAGATATCGACCGCGTCCATCTCGCCCAGCTTCGACATCTCCGTCGTCGCGCGCAGCTTGCCGGCGTTCACGCAGTTCGCGACGTCCTCGGACCTGACGTCGAGGATGTAGCTGCGGCCGGCGTTGAGCTCAGACACCTTCGATTCGTCGACGTCGAAGCCGGTGACATCGAACCCGGCCCGCGCGAACTCGACCGCCAGCGGCAGCCCGACGTAGCCGAGACCAATGACGCCGATCCTGGCTTGCCGATTTTCGAGCTTCTCCTTCAGGTGCAATTGCGTCTCCGTATGGGGATAGAGGTCTTACCGGTAGGCCGCCGCCGGCCCCGGATGCGGCTGCGAGAGTCTCCTGAGATCCTCGTCAACCATCATCTGAATGAGGCCCTCGAACGTCATCTTCGGCTGCCAGCCGAGGACACGTTTCGCCTTTCCGGCATCGCCGATGAGGTGATCGACCTCGGCGGGCCGAAGCAGCGCCGGATCAGTCCGGACGTATTTTTTCCACTCGAGACCAGCGTGTCCGAACGCGACCTCCACCAGGTCCTTGACCGAATGCGAGATGCCTGTGGCGATGACGTAGTCATCGGCGTGAGGCTGCTGGAGCATCAACCACATCGCCCGGACGTAGTCGCCTGCAAATCCCCAGTCGCGCATCGCGTCCAGGTTGCCAAGGGCCAGGTGGTCCGCCAGGCCAAGCTTGATGCGGGCGACGCCATCGGTCACTTTTCGCGTGACGAACTCTACGCCCCGCCGCGGCGACTCGTGGTTGAACAGGATGCCGGAGACGGCGAACAGCCCGTAGCTTTCGCGGTAGTTCACGGTGATGTAGTGGCCGAACACTTTCGACACGCCGTAGGGACTGCGCGGGTAAAACGGCGTCATCTCCGTCTGCGGGACCTCCCGCACGCGCCCATACATCTCGCTGGACGAGGCCTGATAAATCTTGATCCCGGGATCGACCTGACGCACGGCCTCGAGCAGACGCGTGACGCCCATGGCGTTGAAATCGCCGGTCAGCAGCGGCTGGTCCCACGACGCGGGGACGAACGACATCGCGGCCAGGTTGTAGAACTCGTGCGGGCGCACGTCCTGGATGAGGCGAAGCAGCGACAGCTGGTCGAGCAGATCGGCGGGACGGAGCGTGATGCGATCGAGCAGGTGCTCGATCCGCCAGTAATTCGGCGCGCTCGATCGACGGACGACGCCGATCACGTCGTAGCCGTTGGCGAGCAGGAGCTCCGCGAGGTACGACCCGTCCTGACCGGTGATGCCGGTGATGACCGCGCGTTTACCCATCGCTCCCCATTTTATGCCGCCGGGATCGCCCGGCCCTCCAGCCATCGGCGCATCGCGTCCTGCCAGGACGGCATCACAAAACCGGCGGAGGCGAGCTTCCGCGGACTCAGCGCGCAGAACTGTGGACGACGGGCCTTCAACTGCACGTCGTTCACGCTGACGGGCACCAACCTCGGTTCGACGCGCAGGAGCTCCGCGGCCGTCTGCGCCACTTCGTACCACGTTGCCTGACCGGCATTGACGCAGTGATACAGACCGGGCGGTGTTTCGTGCAGGATCAAATGACGAGTGGCCGCGGCGATATCGGGCACATAGCTCGGCGACACGATTCGATCGGTGAAGACTCGTACTTCGCGGCCGTTCTCGAGTCCCGCGACGATCGAATCCATCGTCCCGGTTCGGCCGGTCCAGTTGCTGACGGCGCCAAAGAGGCTCTCCACGCGCAGCACGTACGCACGTGGCGCATCGAGGGCGAACCATTCGCCGAGCAGCTTCGACGCGGCGTACGTACTCTGCGGCGACGGCTGCGCCGTCTCGTCCCGGGGCTCCGTGGTCTTGCCATCGAAGACGAAATCGGTGCCGTAGTGGACGAAGGTGGCGCCCGCGTCCCGCGCCGCGCGCGCAAGATTTCTCGGCGCAAAGGCATTGACCGCGAGCGCGGCCAGCGGCGCCGATTCGGCTCCGTCGACATCGTTGAACGCCGCGCAGTTGATGATCACGTCGGGACGCGCCGCTCGGACCGCGCCGGACACGGCCGCGGCGTCGGTGATGTCCAGCGACGAGCGGGCATGGGCGATGACCTGCGCGTCGGCAAACGCCTCGACGATCGCGGCGCCAAGCCGTCCGGCGGCCCCGGTCACGAGCACGCGCAACGCGGTCGCGTTAGACTGCTGCAACGGTCTCATTGTAGGGGATGGAAACAGTCGATACGGCCGTTATCGGCGCCGGCGTCGTCGGCCTCGCCGCGGCGAGAGCGCTTGCGGAGCGGGGCCGCAGCGTGTGTGTGCTCGAACGTGAGCCGCGGCCGGGCGCCGCTACCAGCACGCGGAACAGTCAGGTGATCCATGCCGGGATCTACTACCCGCCCGGATCGCTGAAGGCACAACACTGTGTCGCTGGCGCGCGGCTGCTGTACGCGTTCTGCGAGGCCTACAACATTCCCTTCAAGCGCTGCGGAAAACTGGTCGTCGTGCACCACGACGCGGAGATCGCCGCGCTCGAAACGCTTCGCGAGCGAGGCGCCGCCAACGGCGTCGAAGACCTCGCCATCGTCGATGCCGCGTTCATAAAGGGTCGAGAGCCGCATGTCCATGCGCATGCGGCACTGTTCTCCCCGCACTCCGGCATCCTCGAGGCCGAAGCACTCGTCAGAACCCTGGCGCGGCTGTGCGTCGATGGCGATGTAGCGCTTCTCACCGGCACGCCACTGACGGGAAGTGACGTGCGACCGGATGGAATCGAACTGCACACACCGGCCGAGCGCATTCTGGCGCGCTCCGTGGTCAACGCGGCCGGACTCTACGCGGACGACGTCGCCGCGGCGCTCGGCGGGGAGCGGTTCCGGATCTATCCGTGCCGCGGCGAGTACGCCGAACTGGTACCGGCCAGACGGCAGATGGTGAACGCCCTGGTCTATCCGTTGCCGCACACACACGGACTAGGGGTGCACCTGAGCAAGACCATTCACGGCAACGTCACGCTCGGTCCGACCGTTTGCTATCTCGATCGCAAGGACGACTACGAAGAGCATCGGATCCCGGTCGAGGACTTCCTCGCGCCGGCGCGTCTCTTGCTGCCGGAGCTGTCGCTCGCCGACCTCCGGTTGGGCGGCAGCGGGATCCGGCCCAAGTTTCATCCGCCGGACGTGTCCTATGCGGACTTCTTCATTGCCCGGGACACGCTGTCACCGCGGGTCGTCCACGCCGCCGGCATTGAATCCCCCGGTCTGACGTCGTGCCTGTCGATCGGTCTCCACGTCGCGAATCTGGTCGACGAAATCCTCTAACCTACGCGCCCCGTGCCAGCTTCCACCAGCAGCGGCTCGCCAGCAGCGCGCGCGCGATCCATCGTTTGGGGTTGAGCACCCCCGGGGCGACGTGCGTCGAATAGTAAAGGTAGGCGCTGTCATGAAAGGCCCGAACGGATTGGGCCCGCGCCGTTCGGCTCGACTGGCCGACCCGATGCACGGCCGCGGCGGCCGGCGCGAAACGGATCGTGTGGCCACGCGCCCGAAGGCGACGGCACAGGTCGGCGTCCTCCCAATACATGAAATACCGCTCGTCGAAGCCGCCGACGCCGACAAAGGCGTCGCGACGCACGAGCATGCACGCTCCGGAGACCCAATCCACGGTGGTCGAGGCATCGTCCGCCGTGCCGACGATCACGTTGCGGCGTGCGACTTCCAGTGCCGGAAGCGTTCGACGGAGCGCACTCGAACGTCCAAACAAGCCGGTGAGCATGTCGGGATCGCCGCGCGCATTCCCCTGCGGCGACCCATCGGGATCGCGGACGAGCGGTGCGACGATCGCGCACCGCGGGTCGGAGTCCAGCACCGCCATGAGCGGAGGCAGTGAGCCCGGCATCAGCTGGCAGTCGGGGTTCATGATGACGATGCGATCGGCTGGACACTCACGAATCGCCTGATTCACCCCGCGGGCAAAGCCCACGTTCTCGGAGTTGCGCACGAGACGGACCTGGGCAAACTCCATGGCCGCGGCCTCGCTGCCGTCGGCAGATGCGTTGTCGACGACGACGCCCTGCCACGATCCGCCCGCCTCGCGGTCGATCGACTGGAGCGCGCGCCGCAGTTCCGGACCTGCGTTGTAATTCACGATGACGGCGCCCAGCGGGGGTGTCATGGCCCGACGCGCGCGACGCCCTCATCGAAGCGCTTTTCGCGCCTCTTGAGGCCAAGCCACCGCGGTTCCAGCACGCGCCAGATCTCTCCGGCCGTGACGCGGCGTGCGCGCTGGACGGCGGCGCGCTTCCGCAATGTCGCTGGCAGCGCCGCGAGGGCCGCCCCCTTGGCGCGAATGAACGCCAGGCCCTGGCCCGCCCGCGCGAAGTGGACGGCCGCGGCAACGTTGTAGGCGACGTGTGCGGCCGCAGTGCGAAACAGGATCGACGCCGGCGAGTTCTTCAGGTAGACCCACTCGAGATTCCGCTGGCCGTAATACACCGCGCGCGCGCTCTGCCGGCCGAGCGTCGCGCTGCCTTGATGACGGACGATCGCATCCGGGACATATCGCACACGGTATCCGCGAAGCCGCGCACGATAGGACAGGTCGACGTCCTCGTGGGACGCGAAGAAATCCTCGTCGAAGCCGCCCAGCTCGTGGAACACGGATTTCGGCATCAGGCAGGCCGCGCCGCACATGCCGAAGACCTCCAGCGGCTCCGCCGCATCGGCGGCCGGCATTCCGTGCAGCCGCTTGAACGCACCGCCGGCACGGAGGAAACCGTCGCCGGCGCTGTCGATAATCTGCGGGTCGTGCATATAGACGATGCGCGACGTCACCAGCGCAAATCCGCTGGCCTGATCGAGACCGGCGACAAGGGCCTGCAGCCACCCGGGATCGGCAATCGTGTCGTTGTTCAGAAACGCCACGATCGGGGCGCGTGCGTCTGCAACGCCGGCATTGTTTCCACCGGCGAAACCGCGGTTGTCCGGCAGCGCCACGATGCGGACCGCGGGGTGCCGGCCCCGCACGTAGTCGACCGTGCCGTCGGTAGACGCGTTATCGACGAGCACCGTCTCCAGTCTGACGCCCCTCTGCGCGGCGACGGCTTCGAGGCACGCGTCCAGATGCTGACGGCCGTTCCACGTCACGACAATCACGGACACGTCGGGGGCGTTCACCGGCGCTTCAGGGCCTCCGCCCTCGCCGATTCGCCGCTTCGGCCAGACACCTCTGATACACGTCCATCGTCGCGCGCGCGGTCCGCGCCCATGTGAACAGACCCGCGCGCGCAACACCGCGTGTCGCCAGCTCGCTGCGCAGCTCGTCGTCGGTCACGATGCGCATCACTGCGTCCGTCCAGCCCCGGTCATCATCGGGATCGAGCAGGATGGCAGCGTCGCCGGTCAACTCGGGAATCGAGGCGGCGCGGGAGGCGATGACCGGTGTGCCGCAGGCCATCGCTTCCAGAACGGGGAAACCAAAGCCTTCGTACCGCGACGGGTAGACGAAGGCGGTTGCACACCGGTAGAGCGAATGCAGCAGCGGCTCCTCGACTCGGCCGAGCCGCACGACCGCCTCCGGCGCGCCGGCGTCGGCAGCGAGCGCACACAACGCGTCGCCGGTTCCACGATCCGTTCCCGCCAGGACGAGCGATAACGCAGGGAGCGCGCCAAAATGCCGCCGCGCCTCGAGCACGGCGGTGACCGCAACGGACAGGTTCCGCCGCTCGTGAATGTCACCGACGTGCAGGAGAAACGGCGTGGCGACCTCGACTGGCAGCGCGCACGGCAGCCCCCCACGCGGGCCTGCGAAGTCACTTGAAACGCCGAGCGGCACCACCGTCACTCGGCTGGCATCGAGTCCGTACATCTCCGCGATCTCCGATGCCGAGAACGACGAGGTGGCCATGATGTGATCCGCCGCGTGTGCGCTCCAACGGTAAAAGGCCCGGCGTAGCCAGTCGCGCCGATACGGGTACCACTCCGGATTACGTTCGTAGCTGATGTCGTGGATCGTCAGCACGACCGGCGCAGGCGACCAGAATGGCGCGGTATACGCCGGGGCATGGAGGACGTCGAGCCTGGCGCCGGCGGCAGCGCGGGGGAGCCCGACGAGCGTCCACCCGGCGTTGGTCGGCGGGTGTGCCCGCTCGGCTATGCGTTCGAGGTGCGGCGGCGCCGCGTCGGGCTGCCCACCGAGGACAACGATGTCCGGTGCATCCGCGAGGGCCAGGAGCGCCGGCACCAGACCTTCGACATAGCGCCGGATGCCCGGTGCGGGCGAGGTAAAGGCCCGGCCATCTATACCAACCCTCAGACTTCGCTGATTGGTGGAATGCAAGATTCAATATTCAAAATTCAAAACGCGGCCGTGTTCTTTTGCCTTTTGCCTTTTGCCTTTTGCCTTTTGCCTTTTGCCTTTTGAATTACTGAATCTCCATGTACAACCGGCGCACAGGACGGTTGGCGCGAGTGCAGATTTCGCGGATGCGCGTCTCGACGTTGCCGTTGATCGCGCGGCTGCTCAGAATCACCTCGTCCACACCGTACTGGCGCATCGTCGTCTCGAGGCTGTCGATCGAACCGCGAACCGGCACGCCGACGATCCAGCGGTGGATCTTCGCCGCATCGTCATCGATGAAGGCGACCGGGTTCATGTTCCAGGCCGTATTTGCGCGCATTTCGCGGACGAGCAGACGCCCGAAGTTGCCGGCGCCGTACACCAGCACCCGGCGGCTCCGTTTATTGCGGGTGGCGGCGGCCAGATTCATCATCCGGAACGAGACGCGCGTGGCGACGATGGCGATGGCCAGCAGGGTCGCGTCGAAGACGAACACGGCGCGAGACGCGACCACGTTGCGATACAGATAGAACGCTGCCGCCACCGACAGCAGCGATCCGACCGCCACGCCGCGGGCGACGACGGACAGATCGCGCAGTCCGAACGTGTCCCAGGAGCGTTGGTAGAGGCCCGACGCGTACAGCGCCGCCAACTTGCAGCCGAGCACGACCGGCAGCGACACCATGAAGGACTGCAGGAAGTCGAAGTTCTCGCCCTCGAACCGAAGCCGGTATGCGGCGTAATAGCAGACGGTGATCAGGATGAGGTCGAGCAGGACCTGACCAGCGTGCCACTTGAACGCCAGGTCCTTGAGGAACGGCGCGAACGACGACTTCTGGAGCGCAAGAAAATCCTCGGCGTTGTAAGCGGGCACGCGCGCCAGGTAAATGCCAACCAGCGTCATCACGACGCCAACCGCGGCGATGATCGGCAGCTGCGGCTCCGGACGGTCGTTCAGGACCATCACGGCCGCCACGCCACCGGCAATGAGTCCGAGCAGGTAGAGAAAACGGACGGCCGTCCGCTCGGAGAATCCCAGCGAGACGAGCCGATGCGACACGTGGTCCGTGCCGCCCTTGCTGGCCTTGCGGCCGGCAAGGCGGCGCAGCACGAGGACGAAGGCCGTGTCGAACAACGGCACGGCGAGAATCAACGCGATCGGCACGATCGGACTCGATAACGCCACCCCGCCGCGAAGGATGGGAACGAGCGACGTGGATGCCAGCATCGCGCCGATGAAGAGGCTCCCGGAATCCCCCATGAACAGCCGCGCCGTCGGACGGTTCCAGAACAGAAATCCGATCAAGGCACCTGCCAGCGACGCCAGCAGCACGACCATCGCCGTGCCGAGCTCGTTCGCCAGCAGGTACGCGAAGAAAGCGGTGGCGATGAACGCGACGCCGGCGGCCAGTCCGTCCATGTTGTCGAGCAGATTGAACGCATGGCAGACGCCGGCGAACCACACGATGGCAATCAGCGTGTGCAGCGCCTGCCTGGCGGCATCAGGTTCGGTGCCCGCCAGCGCGAACACCAGAAACGCGCCGATGGCGAGCGACGCGACGAGCTTCGCCGTCGGCGACAGCTGCAGCCGATCGTCGAGGACGCCGACGACGAACATTGCCAGCGACGCCGCCAACACCGGAACCCAGGGCAGAAGGTCGCCGACCACCGACGGCCGCGCGACGACCACGAGGAATCCGATGACCGTCGCCAACCCGATGGCGACCCCCCCCATGGTCGGCGTCGGGGCGCGATGCCATCGATCGGGTCGTGGGGGAACGACCGCACCAATCGACGGAGCGAACCGGCGGACGACGGCTCCGAGCGCCAGTGAGGCCGCCGTGGCGACCACGAAGGCAGCGGCGATCAGCAATGCGGGTACAGACTAACTCCCAACGCCCAACTTCCAATTCCCAAAAAGCCGGCCCTCGAGCGCTGGGAGTTGGGACTTTGGGAGTTGGGAGTTTCTAGGGAGCGACCAGTTCGGGGTGCCGTGCCGGCGCTTCGTGACGGCCGAGTACGAACGGCGTCCGGCCGAGAATGCCGTTGCAAATGGTGTCGAGACCGTTATCGCCGGGCAGCAGCTGCTGCAGCCGATTCAACTCGAGCCGGTAGACGGGGAAGCCCGCGCTCGGCTCGATGAACGGCAGCGGAATCATCCGGTTGAAGAAGAAGTGGTAGGCGTAGCGCCGTGCCCGGGCCAGCTGTGCCGGCCCGAGCCCCTCGGTGAACGGCAGCCGGCGGAGAATGTCGAAGTACTCCTCGCGCGAGGTCGCGTCGTAGGTGATGCCCTTGTTCCTGACCCACGCTTCTCCGGCGACGATGACGGGAATCCCGACGCTGCTCAATTCGACGCCCATCTTGGTGCCGTAGATGATCGCGGCGTTGCACTCGGACATCAGCCCGTAGGTGCTGAGGGCGCTCTCCGGCGGCACGATGTAGATATTCGGTGCCAGCCGCGGGATCCGCCGTTGCAGCTCGCGGAGGATCGGCTGCCGTGAGGGCGGGAATCCGCTGATCTCCGCCGGATGCACACGGATGAGGAGCTGGAGGTCGGGACGCGTCGCGAAGTATTCGCACGTCTGCACCAGCCACTCGAGCATGTTCGGAAACGCGTTGGCCGGATAGTGGATCTGCGCGTCCCACGACACGTTGGTCAGCAGGCCCACGATCGGTTTGTTTCTGTCCAGGCCTACCCGCCGCACCATTTCCTGCGGCTCCAGACGGTTCGGCCGATGGAAGACGATCCAGTCGAACAGGCCTTCCCGCCGGCTGCGCAGGTAGGTCATCAGGTCACGTTCCTGCGTCTCCGACAGCGGCATGTTTTCCCAATGACCGGGAGATTCGCTGAGCAGCGTGTGATGGTAGGTGTCGTCGTGGCTGAAGATGAAACGGCGCTTGCGGTAGGCGACGTTCCATGTCGCGACGTGCACGTTCTCCTGCCGCGACACTTCGGACACGATGCCCCACGGCACGTAAATGCCGTGGGTCACCACCGTGGACGTGAACTGCCTGGCGCGCAGCAGACGCCGCGTGGCGTATGCCGTCAGCAAGGCGGACTCGAGATAGCGCCTGACTACGGCCTCCGCCTGAGGCTCTTCGTCCAGGGTTCCGGTCGCGAAGAACCGCAGCGCGCCGGCATAGGCATGCTCGCCGAGCGCCAGCCCGTCAACGGTGAACGTGCGAACGTCACGCACCGACACGCCCTGGGCGATGCGGCGCGCGTTGTCGCGATCCTCGGGCGTCAGCCAGTCGCCGTACTTGTGGACGGTAATCCCCAACTGCCGGTACACGCGCTCCGCCGGCTGCAGGCAGTTCCGGCACAAGTCGCGTGACGGACCGTAGCGGACAAAGCGCTCGATGTCCGGATACAACGATGCCTCGCACTCGGCGCAGGCGGACATCGATCCGTCGCACAGCAGCGCGTGCACCTCGGCGCCGCGGAACGTCAGCGCGGCGGCGAGCGCGCTTTCCAGCGTCACCGCATGGGCGTAGGAGCCGATCGCCGTGGCCATCAGCACGCGGGGCCCACCCTGCGCGGACGCCCGCGCCGAGTTCCAGAGTTCGCTGTTTGCCGCCAGAATCTCGCGCCAGTCGGGATACGCGTCGTAGCGCGCGTAGTACCAGCGGCGGGCCAGCCGTGTCATTCGCCACAGCCGTGGAAATCGGCGCAGGACGCGCTGGAGTCTCACGGCCGCAGATCTCCCGCTCCGCTCGCGCTGGCCGCTGCCGGTTCCGAGCGGCCGCGTTCAATCAGGCGCACGAATTCGTCCACCGGCGGCAGCTCGGCGAAGACCTGCCATGGCTGATGCGCGCCCAGCTCCTCAACCGTGTAGCCGCCTGTTCCGACGGCAATCGTGCGCGCCCCGATCGCCTTGGCGCAGTGGATATCGTGCGGCGTATCGCCGATGACGAACACCGAGTGGTCGGCAACCGGCCCGGCACGTCGCGCCAGCGCGAGCGCGCGCGCGGCGATCGTCGCGCGCTCCCCGGCGTCTTCGGCAAACGCTCCGTCGGAAAAGAAATGCGACAGCTGATAGTGAGTCAGCTTCGCCCGCGCTCCGCCGCGCGTATTGCCCGTCAGCAAGTAGGACCGCACATCGCTGCGGCCTTCGAGGTGCTCGAGAATCTCACGGACGTTCGGCAACACCGAGCCGCGCTTCAGCGGCAGAGACGAGGGCAGCAGCTCCTCGTACCGCCGCACCATCGCCCGCACGGTCCCCTCGTCGGCGTCGACGCCAAGCATTTCGAACGTCCGCACGGCAATTTGATAGTCGGTCAGTCCGGCAACGCGAATCGACGAGAGCTCGAAATCGCGCCCGATCACTTCCCGAACGGCCTCTTCCCATGCCGGCACGCCGGCCTTCCCGGTCGTCAGCAGCGTCCCGTCGATGTCCCAGAAGAGGACGGTCATGTCAGCTGGGTCTCCCGGCGTTTGACGTCACGGTGCGACAGCGCCCCGCGGAACGCCTCGACCAGAGATGGAACGTCCAGCCGATGGTAGGCGAGCACCTCATCGTTGGTGCCGCACTCCGGCAGCTCCGTGACGCCCACGCGCGTGACGCGCGGCGATCGTTCGAGTCCGAGCCCGGCGATCGCGGCGGCAATCATCTCGCCCTGGCCGCCGTGCAGGTAGTGGTTGTCGAGCGTCACGACCGATCGACAGCTGCCAACGGTGTCACGCAGCCAATCGGCATCAACACGATTGAGCCACGGAAGGTTGACGAGGCGGACGCTCGTGCCGGTGCCCTCTTGCAGCCGTCGTGCTGCCTCGAACGCATTGGCGAGCATCCACGGGCCGTAACCGATGACGACAAGGTCCTCCCCGCCGGTGATCGTCCAACCCGCACCCACGCGGACGGCGTGCTGCGGCGGGTAGGCAAACGGCATCGGCCACTTGACGGAGACGAGCCGCAGGTAGGCGCTCTCGCTCACGCCGTTGACCAGCGTGTCAATGAGCGCGGCGACTTCGGCCTCGCAGCACGGCTCCGCGAGGAGAAGATTCGGTACCGATCCCAGCGCGCCGATGTCGCGCACGGACTGGTGCGAATGGCCTGGTCCGCCAGGCAGTAGACCGGCAAGCGATCCGACGTAAATCACCTTCGAGCGTTCGCTGCACTGGTTGTAGATCTGCTCGTTGGGCCGGGCGGCGAGGAAACAGGCGAAGGAGTGGGCGATCGGCAGCACGCCGCGGCGCGCCATGCCCGCCGCCATCGACACCATGTCCTGCTCCGCGATCCCGCATTCGACGAAGCGCTCGGGAAAACGGCGGGCGAACGTGATGAGGCCGCAGTCCTTCACCAAGTCGGCGTCGAGCGCCATCACATGCGGGTGGCGTTCGGCCTGCTCCACGAGCGCGCGTTCGTACGCGGCGATGAGGTTGTCGGTCTGGCGGGGTTCGCGGCGCGGATTTCGCGTCCGCGCTTCGGTGCGAACCGTGCCGAGTCCCAGCTCGCCAAGCAGCGTGTTCGCGGCATCGATCAGTTCCTGAACGCCGGCGGTGTAACTGTGCTCGCTGGGCGCACCGGAATGGAATCCGTAGAGCTCGCCGGCTTTTGTCGCAGGCCCTTCCATGAAGCTGACGCCCTTGCCCTTCACGGTATCCGCGATCAGCACTTTGGGCTGCTCAGTCACGCGGTCGAACGTCCGGACGATGCGCTGCAGCGCGGCAACGTCGTGACCGTCACAGCGGGCGACGTGCCAGCCGAAGGCGCGGAACTTGGCTTCGACGTCGCCGAGATGGCTGACCGACGATACCCAGGTATCGGACTGAATCTTGTTGTGGTCGACAATCGCGACGATCTCGCCGAGGCCGTTGTTGGCCGCCGACCCGAGCGATTCCCAGAGCTGGCCTTCCTGCAGCTCACCGTCGCCGGTCAGAACATACACGCGCCGCTCGCGCCCGTTCAGGCGGTTGGCCAGCACCATCCCCTTCGCCTTCGAGATCCCCATGCCGAGCGAGCCGGTGTTCGCCTGGATGAACGGCGTTTCGACGTGCGGGTGTCCGGGCAGGCCGTGCAGCCGCCGCAGGTGGTGAAGCTTCTCGGCCGGCAGCAGACCGAGACCGATGAGCACGTTGTACAACGCCGGCGCGTCGTGCCCCTTCGAGGAAAAGAAGACGTCACAACCCTCCGGTCCCTTGTCGAGATCGCGCAGCTCGTTGAGGAACAGCCAGCTCATGATCTCGAGCGAGCTGAAGCTCGTCCCGATGTGCCCGGACCACGCTCCGGCAATCATGTAGAGCGTGTTGATGCGCGCCAGCGCCGCAAAGGCGCGCGCCCGCACGACCGCATCGGCATCGGAGCTCAGCAGACGCTGGAACTCGGCGACGGGAACGTACTGGAGTTCGAGCGATTCGCCCTGATCGGTCTGTATGTCACCCATGCATGTCTATGTGCTGACCGCCGCGTACGGCGCCTGACGAACAGGCGGAAGCTGGACCGCTCCGTCCGCAATCAACCGCTCGGCAATCATCCAGTCGTGCGGATCGTTGATGTCGAACCCTTCGTGTCCTTCGGTGATGAACGGGATCATCACGTCGCCGGCGATCGAGCGGCTGTCGAACACCACGCGGCTCCACGCGATCTCGAGCGACGCATTCTGCACGTAGACCGGCGGCAGCGCCTGATACGGCGTGCTGTGCCACGGCTGAGTCCCACCGAACGGCAGCAGCGGGAACATGCGATCGCCGCGGATCACCCACATCTTCCCGGGATGCTGCGCACATTTCTCAATCGCGCGCAGTGAATCGACGCCGTCCCGGGCGAGAAACAGCGCCCACGCGCGCCGGATCGTGTCGGCGGACCGGAAGGGGCTGGTCGGCCGCAGCAGGCTGAAACAGTCCCAGGTGCGTCCCATCCGCTTCAGCTCGGACAGCGTGTGCTCCACCCATTCGATGTCCGGCGAGGTGTCGCCGGAGAACGCCGCCGGACGCAGGAACGGCACCTCGGCGCCGTAGTGTCGGGCGATGGCGGCAACCTCCTCCGAGTCCGTCGAGACAATCACCGAGGCGAACACGCCGCTCTCGAGTGCGGGTGCGATCGTGTACGCAATCGCCGGATGGCCGGCGAGGAGCCGGACGTTCTTGCCCGGAACTCGTTTCGAACCATGGCGCGCAGGAATCAGTGCGACGACCGATGGCGATGGCATGAACTACAGGCTCCGCACGATGAACGCAGCACCGAACCTGAACACGAACCGGGAACCGGGCACGTGGAAGCGTGAACGGCCGCGGTCAGACAGCATCCGGGTTGTGATTGATATAGATGGTTTTCAGGTCCGAGTACACGTCCAGCGCCTGTGTCCCGGCTTCGCGCCAGCCGTTGCCGGACTGCCGCAGGCCGCCAAACGGCAGGTGCGGCTCGCTGCCGTAGGTGCCGCCGTTGACGACGGCGACGCCGGCCTGGACGCGACCGAGAAACGTCATCGCGCGGTTGATGTTCTGCGTGTGGATCGACGCCGTCAGTCCAAACGGCGAGTCGTTCGCGAGGGCGATCGCCTCGTCGAAGGTCTTCACGCGATAGAGGCACGTAATCGGGCCGAACAGCTCGCTGCGCGAAATCTCGTCGTTCGGGCCGACGTGCTCGAGGATCGTCGGCGCCACGAAGTAGCCGTCGCCGTAGCCGCTCCCGGTCAAGCGGTGCCCCCCGGTCAGCACCGACGCGCCGGCCGCCTTCGCACGATCCACTGCCGACAGCATGTTCGTCATCTGCTCGTGATTGATGACCGGACCGTAATCATCGGCGTCGCTGGTCCCGACCTTCACACGTTCCGTGGCCTCCACGAGCATCGCCCGGAACCGGTCGTAGACGCCGTCGAACACAATCAGCCGGCTGCCCGCCGCGCACCGCTGCCCCGCGTTGCTGAACGCCGAGCCAATCGCCCACGTCACCGCATTCGTCAGATCGGCGTCGTCACACACGATCAACGGATTCTTGCCGCCCAGTTCGAGGCACGTCTTGGCGAGCCGCCTGCCTGCTGTTTCGGCGATCCAGCGCCCCACCTCACACGAGCCGGTGAAGCTGACGACCGCGACGTCCGGGTGCTCGACGAGCGGCGCGCCGGCCTCCGGCCCGAGCCCGTGAATCGTCGTGTAAACGCCTTCCGGCACACCCGCCTCGCGGGCGAGCTGGGCGAACGCCCAGGCCGACAGCGGCGTGTCCTCCGCAGCCTTGAGAATCGCCGAGTTGCCGCACAGCAATGCCGGAAACGCCTTCCAGGCGACATTCGCGATCGGCGTGTTCGCCGCGATGATCAATCCGGCGACTCCAAGCGGCTGCCGGACGACCATGGCCGCCTTGTTCGGAACCGCGCTGGTGGTGGTCTGGCCGTAGAAGCGACGACCCTCACCCGCGACGAAGAAGCCCATCTCGATGGCCGCATCGGTCTCGCCGAGCGCGTCCTTCTTCGACTTCCCCGTCTCGAGCGCGACCAGTTCGGCGAGTGCCTCGCGCCGCTCCCGCATGAGGAGGGCAATCTGCCGCAGGATGTCGCCGCGCTTCACGGCCGTCAGTGCCGCCCACCCGGGCTGCGCCCGCTTGGCGATGTCGACCGCCCGCGACACGTCCGCCGCGCCGGAACGTACCACGCGGCAGATTTCCTGGCCGGTGGCCGGATTCACCTTCGCGAAGGTGCGTCCGTCGGCCGCCGGCCCCTCCTCACCGCCTATCGAATTGAGGACGACGGTTGGAATCGTCGAGAGATCGACGGCGCGCCGGCGTGCGTCTTTGGTGATGATCATGAACCTGTGTGGAGTCCCGGCTGCGGATTCATGCCTACGTCCGTACCACCGACCGCAATTCGCTGACGAGCCGGTCCCACCCGTACTGCCCGTGCGCGATGTCGCGCGCCGCCCGGCCAATCTGCTGCGCGTGCTCGAAATCCGGGAGCCGGTCGCACAGGTTGATGTCGATCACGTTCCGCATGTGCGTCAGGCCGGCCGGCGAGTGTTCATCGAGGTTCGTGATGACCGCGCATCCGCATTCCATGGCCGCATTCACCGTCGTATTGTTGGCACGCAGACCCTTCTCGAAGAAGGCGGCGAGGAACGTGCAGTCCATCAGATGGTTGAAGACGGCGGTATCGGACAGGTAACCCATGAAATACACCTGACCGGCGAAGATCGACTGCAGCTCCTCGAAGCGGACGACGAACGAGCCGTCGAAGCTGGTGTTCTCGTGCAGTGCCGTTGACACGTAGACGGAGTAGCTCTTTCCGGTCGCTTCCAGCAGGTCGCGCAGCCGCCGATACAGCGGCACGCGAATCTTGTGCGCCATGCCGAAGGTGAACACCTTCACTTCGGTGTCCTGGAACCGCTGCGAGTTGAGCAGCGTGCCCGGGCAGAAGAGTTCGACGATATCGGCGCGCGACGGCGCCAGCTGGTGCGTCAGCTCGCGATTGCCGCAATACACGTGCGCCGCCGCCTTCAGCAGCCGCTGTTCGATCGGCGTGCCGTCGAACGCATGCAGGAACAGATCGAAGCGGCCGGCGTTGGCATCGACCCACAACGCCAGCGCGCGGGCGTCGTCTGCCGTGAACTCCGACATCTTGATCGAGAGCAGGGGGCGCGCATAGTTGCGCAGGTCGGGCGACGCAAGCCCGACAACGGGCACGTCGAGCTCCTTCGCCAGAATTGCGTTGAACTTGGCGATGCCGCACGTCCACGGGTTGAGGTGGTAGCCGGCGATGCAATCGATCATGGGCGCGGTCTGTTCCTGGGAGTCCTGGGGAAATGGCTATTTTACCGTCATCGCCAGCACGTCGTCCGACGTGGCGGCCTCGATGACGAACTGCGGGCGGCGCCTCGCCTCGGCGAGCGCGCTCCAGACGTACTCGCCGACGATCGCCAGCGCAAGCATCTGCACTCCCGACAGGCCGAAGAGCACCGCCAGCACGAGCAGCAGCCCGCCGCCGAGCTCCGGCAGCAGCCGAACGCCGACGACGGTCAACACCGCCGCCACGGCCAGCATCGCGGCGCCGAAATACGCGCACCATCGCAGCGGCGCGTTGGAAAATGCCGTCACGGAGTCGATGACCAGCCGAATCTTCCGCGACAGCGTCCATCCGGACGCTCCAGCCGTACGCGGCTGCTTCTCGTACTCGACGTACTCCTGCTTGAATCCCATCCACGTCAGGTGATTGAAGAGGCTCGTGGTCCGCTCCGGGAACGCGCGGAACGCGTCGACGACGCGGCGATCGGCGAGAAAGAAGTCCGTGCCCTTCGCCGGCATGTCGCGGAGCCCGACGACGTGGCGGACGATCCAGTAATAGGCCGCGGCGAATCGGGCGTGCGACTGGTCGCCCGGCCGCGCGCGGCGGACGGCCCAGACGATCTGGGCGCCGCGGCGCCACCGCTCGAGCATCGCCGCAATCGTCTCGGGTGGATCCTGAAGGTCCGACGCCATCATCACCACGGCATCGCCGCTGGTGAGACGCAGGCCGCACGCGATCGCGACGTGTGACCCGCTGTTTCGCGCCAGCCGGACGCCGCGGATACGTGGATCGGTGGATGACAGACCCTGGATCACCGCGAACGTGTCGTCGCGGGAATGGTCGTCAACGACGATCCACTCCCAGTCAACCCCGAGCGCGGCCATCGTTTCGGCGATGCGGGCATGAAGGCGCTGCAGGTTTCCGGCTTCGTTGAACGCCGGCGTGACGATGGAAATCACGCGTGTGCTGACACGGCTTTCGTGACGGCGTCGATCACCCTGTTCTGATCCGCTTCGTCGAGGTCGTGGAAGAGCGGCAGCACGATCGCCGTGTCCTGCGCTTCTTCACTTCGTTCGAGACCGTGCCCCGAAGCAACGCGCCAGGTGCCTGCCGGATACGCCTGCTCCCGGTGCGCGTTCATGACGCCGCGGCGCGTCGAGATCCCCTCGTCGAGCAGCGCCTGCATGATCGGGCGCTGGCGGCCACGGGCCACGCGGACCGCATAGCTTTGCCAGTTGCTGCGAGCCCACTGCGGTTCGACGGGCGCGTTCACGCCGGCGACCGTCCGGAATGCGGCGTGATACCGGGCCGCCCGTTCACGCCGCCGGGCCACGAGCGACGGCAGCCGCTTGATCTGCTCGCGTCCAATGGCGCCCTGAATATCGGTCATCCGGTAGTTGAAGCCAACCATCAGGTAGTCCTCGAACGTGACCTGGGACGCCTGATGCCGCACCGTATCGGGGACGCTCATCCCGTGCTGCCGCAGCAGACGAAAACGCCGATCGAGCTCCTCGCTGCGTGTCGTCAGCATGCCGCCATCGCCCGTCGACAGCAGCTTGCGGGGATGAAAGGAAAAACAGGCGATGTCTCCGTGGGGCCGTCCGATCGGCTGCCATGCGTCGTCCCAACGGATCTCGCTGCCAATGGCGCAGGCGGCATCCTCGATGACGGGCAGGCTATGCCGGCGGGCGATGCCGGTGATCGCCTGCAGATCGCAGGGCATTCCCAGCTGGTGCACGGCCAGGATCGCCCTGGTCCGTGGACTGATGGCGGCCTCGAGCTGCGATACGTCCATATTGAACGTGTCGAGCTCGACATCGACGAACACCGGCGTGGCGCCGCAGTACCGGATGGCGTTGGCCGTGGCGATGAACGAATGGCTCACCGTGACGACTTCGTCTCCCGGGCCGACGCCCAACGCGACGAGGGCGAGATGGAGTGCGGTGGTGCAGCTCGATACCGCGCAGGCATGGGACGCGTCCACCGCGGCGGCAAACTCCTGTTCGAACGCCGCGACCTCCGGCCCCTGCGACACCCAGCCGGAGAGAATCGCACGCCGCGCTGCGTCGGCCTCGCGCTCTCCGAGCGCCGGCCTGGCAACGGGAATCAGCGTGCGGACCGCGGTCACACGCGCACGCGCTCCGTGCGCCACCATTCGACCAGCCGGGCCAGGCCTTCCTCGAGCGACACCGCCGCCGTGAACCCGAGCATCCGCTCGGCCCGTTCCGTCGCCGCCAGGCGGCGCGTCACCGCATTCACCGTGCGCGCGAGCGCGTGCTCGGACGCGCGCCGCACGTTCATGACATGCGACAGTGCGGCCGCGAGCTCGTTGAGGCTTGTCTCGACACCGCTGGCGACGTTGAAGACCTCATCGGAGACATTCGAGGCCAGCGCCAGGATGGTCGCCCGCGCCGCATCATCGACGTAGACAAAATCCATCGTCTGGCTGCCGTCACCGTAAATCAGCGGCGGCTGGCCGGCATCGAGCCGCTCCATCCAGCGGATGAGCACTTCGGTGTACTTGCCGTCGATGTCCATGCGCGGACCGTAGACGTTGAAGTAGCGCAGCGCCACATACGGCAAGCCGTACATGTCGTTGAACGAGCGCAGCAGGCCTTCGAGCATGAGCTTGGCCGCGCCGTACCACGTCCGGTTGCCGTATGGGTGATGCGTCTCGCCGGTGGGAAACGTGTCGGCGAGGCCGTAAACCGAAGCGGTCGATGCGGCGACGATTTTCTGGACTCCTGCCTGGTGCGCCGCTTCGACGACGTTGAACGACCCCGTGCACATGACGTCGAATGCTGCGCGTGGATCCGCCGCACAGGCCGTAATGCGAAGCGCCGCCATGTGAATCAGCGCGTCAGCGCCTTCGACCACACGCGCGACGGCGTCACGGTCCCTGATGTCCCCTTCCACAATCTCCAGGCGTGCGTCCGTGGCGGAAGTGGCGAGATTCGCGCGGGTGCCGCGCGAGAAGTCGTCGAAGATGACGATGCGCCGAGGCGCATGCAGGCGCAGCAGCTGGTCGACGGTCGTTGATCCAATCAGACCGGCGCCGCCAGTGACCACGATTGTCGAGTCGTCGATTCTCACACCTTCTCCGCTTCAGGAGCACCTTCGCGCCGACGTAGAAACCTCGCCGGCACCCCGGCGACGATCGTAAACGGCTCGACGTCGGTGGTCACCACCGCACCCGCGCCGACAATCGCGCCCTTGCCGACGTGCACGCCCGGCAGCACCACCGCATTCACGCCGATGTCCGACCACGCACCGATACGCACGGGGCTGATCGTGAGATCGGTCTGAATGATCGGGACGTCGGCCGGGATCCCGGTGTGCGTCGAACCAAGCACCCGGGCCCCCGGTCCCCACCCAACATATTCCTCGATGACCAGGTCGCGCGCATCGAAATAGCTTTGCGGCCCGATCCACACCCGATCGTGTATCGCACAACTGCCGTCGAAACGCCCCTGCAGCACCGCCTGATCGCCAATAAAGACACCTGAGCCGACGTCGAACGTTTCAGGGTGACGCCAGAGGACGCCGCGGCCGACGTGCACCCCGTCGCCGAAGCTCCGCGTCATCGCCCGGCAGATGGCGCGGCGCATCATAGCGTCGAACTCGCCCTCGCCGTACGTGAATCGTCCGTACAGTTCGAGCAGCGCCCGCGGTTCATACCGGGAGCGCATGGCCTCGGACAGCTCCCGCTCGAACGGCGGGTCCGGCTCGACGGCACGCCGGCCGTGAACGGCGTGAACGGTGCGGTCCTGGATGTCAGCCACGTGCCTCCGAGCACGCGGAGGGGACGGAGGAAACGGTTTTTAACACGGAGCCACGGAGAAACGGAGGACGCACGGAGACGCCGCCGTTCGATTGGTCGGCGTGCGAAGCATGCCGACAGCCGCGATGTACGAGAG
>JAICQE010000142.1 GCA_025938035.1 Vicinamibacteria bacterium | reverse complement strand
TGAGCGCCTCGCGCGGCACTACGGGTTCGACGGCATCCGCGGCCCGCGCATGCGCCGCGTCACGATACCGGCCGACAGCCCGCGTCGCGGGTTGCTCGGGCATGGCAGCGTGTTGACGCTCACGTCCGCGGCGAACCGCACGTCGCCGGTCGTCCGCGGCAAGTGGATTCTCGACAACCTGATGGGAACGCCGCCGCCGCAGCCGCCGCCCGGCGTCGAAACGAACCTCGAGAAGGACCCGCAGCAGGTCAAGGTGACCTCATTGCGCCAGCGGCTCGAGCAGCATCGGAACAGCCCGACGTGCGCGGCGTGCCACCGCCTGATTGATCCAATCGGCCTGGCGCTCGAGAACTTCGACCACACAGGGCGCTGGCGCGAGATGGACGGCGGGGCGCGCATCGATGCAACGGGACAACTCGCCGATGGCACGAAGGTCACCGGCCCCGATTCGCTGCGGCGGGCACTGCTCGCCCGGTCCGACGTGTTCGTGAGCGTCGTCGCTGAGAAGCTGCTGACCTACGCCGTCGGCCGCCCGATGCGGCCCGAGGACATGCCCGCAGTGCGGGCCATCGTCAGAGGCGCCGCGCCGCAGCAGTACCGACTGTCATCGTTGATCCTGCAGGCGGTCAGGACGCCGCAGTTCCAGATGCGAACGAAAGCCGTCAAGTAAAGGGCCACGCCATGTTCATCTTCAAGAAGCACCTGTCGCGCCGAACGTTCCTCCGGGGTACAGGCGCGGTCGTCGCGCTGCCGTTCCTCGATGCGATGGCGCCGGCGCAAACGCCGGTTCGCAGCACGGCGGCGTCGCCGAAGGCGCGCTTTGCCTGTTTCTACGTGCCGCACGGCGCGACGATGGACAAGTGGACGCCGTCGACGACCGGTACCGGCTTCGCGTTCACCGAGATTCTCAAGCCGCTCGAGCCGTTCCGGGAGCGCGTCAACGTGATCAGCGGGCTCGCCCATCCGTACGTCGCCGGCGCGGGCGGCGCGGACGTCTCGGCGGGAGCGAATCACACGCGGGCGGCCGCCGTGTTCCTCACCGGCGCCGTACCAGAACGAGGCACGCAGGCGCACCTCGGCGTCTCTGCAGATCAAGTGGCGGCGCGGCACATCGGCCAGGACACGCCGCTTCCCTCCCTCGAGCTGTCGATTGAAGAATCCGTGCTCGCATGCGAGGCAGCGTTCAGCTGCGCCTATCGCAACTCCATCTCGTGGAAGTCGCCGACCGATCCGCTGCCGATGCAGAACAATCCGCGGCTCGTGTTCGAGAAGCTGTTCGGCGACGGCAACTCCACCGCGGAGCGCCGGTCGCGGCGGCAGGAATCGCGCAGCCTCCTCGACTCGGTGATGAGCCAGATCGCGTCGCTGCAGGGCGATCTCGCTCCGAACGATCGGCGGCGCCTGACACAGTACCTCGACGACGTGCGCGAGGTGGAACGGCGGATTCAGCGCGCGGAGGCCAGTGTGCGCGACGACCTGACGCTGCCGGAACAGCCGTCTGGCGTGCCCGCGACATTTCAGGATCACCTGAAGCTGCTGATGGACCTGCAGGTGATCGCGTTTCAGGCGGACATCACGCGCGTCTCAACGCTGATGTTTGCGCGTGAGCTGAGCGGCGCCGTCTACCCCGAAACGACCATTCGCGACCCATTCCACAATCTGTCGCACCACTCCAACGACCGCGGCAACATGGACCGGTTCGCGCAGTTGAACACCTACCATATGACGAAGCTGGCGTACTTCCTGGAGCGCCTGAAAGCGACACCAGACGGCGATGGGACGCTGCTCGATCACTCGCTGGTGCTCTATGGCAGCTCGCTGAGCGACGGCAACCAGCACAACTTCAGCCCGCTGCCGATCGTGCTCGCGGGCGGCGCGTCCGGACAGTTGAAGGGCGGACGCCACCTGCAGTTCCCGAAGGACACGCGGATGTCGAACCTGCTTGCCGCGACGCTCAACAAGCTCAGTGTGCCGACCGAGACATTCGGCGACGGCACCGGCGTGCTCGAGATCTGATCTGCCATGAGGGTCATTCAAATCGTTCTGACGACGTTCGCCGTCGCTGCGTTGACGGCCATCACGGCTGCGCAGGCTCCTGGGGCAAAGGCGTTGCCGCTGGAGAACCTCGGTCTCGAACACCTCGACATCATCGTCCCCGACACTGCGGCATCGGCCAGGTTCTACAGCCGCATCTTCAAGTCGGCGCTGCACCAGCAGCCGGTGCGCGACACGCTGCGCTACTTCATCCTGCTCGGCGATCTGCCGCCGGATCGACAGGTCGGGTACGTCGCGATCGGCGCAGCCGGCGAGCGCACGCCGGCGATCGGCCACTACTGCACGCTGGCGAAGGTCTACGACCGTGCGGGTATGGCCACCGCGCTGCAGAGCGCCGGGTTCGGCGTCGCGGCGGCGGGGCCGACAGGCATGTGGCCGGATCCCGACCGGCTCGAGCTGCAGTTGTTTCAGCCGCCCGCAGGCCTGGTCACGGCGGCGGTTCCGTCGCCTCTGGACGTCGTGCGCGATGGTCTCCTCACCCCGCGCGGCGTCGATCACGTGATGCTGCGCGTCACGAGTCTCGAGAAATCGCTGCCGTACTACCGGCTGGTCTACGGCCCGTCAGTGGAGCGGCCGCGTGATGCGAACGGCCGCGTGTGGCTTCAGCTCGCGCGCAACACGCGCCTTGGTCTCGAGCAAGCGGCGGCCGGGCAGCCGCCGGCGATCAGCCACTACACGATAAAGGTCGCGCCGTTCGACCGCAGCGCGCTCGAGACCCGCGTGCGCGAAGCGGGCGGACGCGTCATGCCGGCACCGGACGAGCCTGACGTCGTCCGCTTCGCCGACAACAACGGCATCGTCGTTGAAGTGAGAGTGGCGGAATAGCCAGATTCCGTCACTTATTCGCCGCCGGCTGCGCCGGGAAGTACGTCGCCACCCGGTCGTTGAGCGTGAACTCCATGCCCAGGCCGGGGTACTGCTTGAGCACGTTCGCGCGCATCTCCGCCGCCGTCTTCGACCGCGCCACGTTGACGTCCCAGTCGGCGATGTATTTCTTCATGAACTCGATCGACCGCATGTCACGTGTCGCTCCGGGCCCCTCGTGGCCGGGAATGACGATGGCAGGACCAAGCGCGGTGATCTGAGCGATCGTCTTGAGCCAGTTGTCGCGCGCCTCTGCGCGCGGCACGCCGAAGTAGACGTGGTCGAACACGATGTCTCCGGTGATCACCGCCTTGAGCGAGGGCACCCACACAAAGCTGTTGCCCGGACCGTCTGATCCCTGAACGCCGCCCGTGATCGGGAACTCTTCCCCCTCCAGCGTCAGCACCGGCGTCGCGAGTTCGTCCGGCAGCACCGGCTCGGGACCGGGGATGTTGTTGCCGTACACCGGAAACCAGAACTTCTGCCGCGCCGGCCAGCCGGTCCTCGCCGCGTTCACCGTCGCCGGCAGCGCAACGATCTTCGCCTCGGGGAACGCCTGCTTCAGCACCGCGAAGCCGAAGAGATGGTCCGGGTGCGCGTGCGTCGAATAGATGGTCGTCAGCCTCTTCTTCGTCTCGAGAATCTCGGCCGCGAGCTTGTGCGCCTCGCTGAGCGAGAACTGCGGGTCGATGACGACCATGTCGCGCTCGCCGATGACCATCGTCGAGTTGACGTCATACCCGACCTGCCCGCGCCCCGTGTGCACCTTCAGCGTGAACTTCGATTGCATCTCCGCGGCGACCGTGCACAGCAGCACGACCGCGATCGCCACAGAAATGGACTTCGCCACCACCCTCGACATGCGCATATCCCTTTCAAACGTGTCAGGCTCGCCTCACGTTGGCATCTATGATCTGCGGCGCTCCAGGCTGAAGGCGGCAAAAAGCAGTCAAAAGCCTCGACACAAACCGGATCGCGGTGTGCTCGGCACATGACATGGTGGGACACTATGGTGACTCCCGGAGGCCGCCATGATGCGTCGATTCCGTGTGTGCGTATCGTTCCTCGCGCTGCTGACGTTCACGATCGCGCCAGATCAGACTGTCGGTGGTCAGCAGCCGGCACCGGCAAAGGGGACGCTGGAGCGCATAACAGTCCACGGCCGTGCGCTCGAGGGCAACCTGGAAGGCGATTCGCCGGATCGACCTGTCGTCGTCTACCTGCCCCCCAGCTATGCGCGCGAGACGGATCGCCGTTACCCGGTGCTCTATTTCCTGCACGGCTACACGGCGACCGCCGAGGCCTACGTCAAATCGCTCGCGATCCCGGACTCGATCGATCGCGCCATCGCCGCCGGGGCACGCGAGATGATCGTCGTCATTCCCGACGCATTCACGAAGTACAGCGGCAGCATGTTCTCGAATTCGCCGACCACCGGCTTCTGGGAGACATTCGTTGCCGACGACCTGACGGCGTTCATCGACAAGCGCTACAGGACCATCGCATCGAGAAACGGCCGTGGTCTCGCCGGGCACTCAATGGGCGGCTACGGCACGATGCGTATCGGCATGAAGCAGGCGCACGCCTTCGGGGCGCTGTACGCCATGAGCTCATGCTGCCTGATGAACGATCCGGCTGCCGGACGGGGCGGCGCACCCGGGCGCGGCGACGCGGCCGGTCGAGGCGACGCAGGCAGAGGTGACGCGGGGCGAGGCGCGCCGCAGGGCCGAGGGGCCGCTCAGGGTCGCGGCGCCGGCATGGCCAACGCCCTGTCCGCCCAGGCGGCGGCGTGGGCGCCGAATCCGAAGAACCCTCCGCAGTTCTTCGATCTGCCGACGAAGGACGGAGAGATCCAGCCGCTCGTTGCCGCAAAGTGGGTCGCCAACTCGCCGCTGGTCTTCGTCGATCAGTACGTGCCGGCGCTCAGATCCATGCGTGCGGTCGCGCTCGACATCGGCAACCAGGATCCGTTCGTCGCGACCAACCGGCAGCTCGCCGACGCGCTGACGCGGCTGGACGTGCCGCACACGTTCGAGGTCTACGACGGCGATCACGGCAACCGCGTGCGTGAGCGGTTCGAGATGCACGTGCTGCCGTTCTTCTCACGTCAGCTCACGGCACCCTGAAGTCGCCAGGAGGCGGAGGGGTGACGCGGCGCTGGGCAGGAACGGCCAGCTGTGGCATCCACCCGTACGGCACGCGATACGCGCGGTAGACCGCGTTCGACTGGTTGGCGCCGCTGAACAGCGGGAACATGTGCTCCCAGACGATGGCGCCTTCGCGCGTGATCTCGAAGATCCGTCCGCCCGCGCCGGCCGTGACGAGCGTGTTGCCGTTCGGCAGCCGTTGTGCGCCGCTGATGTTCGTGCTGAAGAACCTGGCGTTCTGGTAGGACCACACCAGCTGCAGCGTCACCGGATTGATCTCGAGCACGCGCGAACCCGCGCGCTGGAATGCGCCCCGCCCCTGCGGCGCGATCGGGCTCGCGAAGCCGTAGCCGCTCGAGCCGCCGTTGTCGAACACGAGCAGGTTCCCCGCGCCCGGCAGCCCTTTCGGGATGAGATGCGGATGGTGCTGGCCGATGATCTGCCGGATCGCGCGCAGCGCGGCGGACGCGCTGAAGTCCGGTCCCATCCGCCAGACAATCGACCCGTCCCGCGCCACGATGGCGATGATGCTGGCCTCGCGGCTGCTGATGATGACGTGGTTCGGCGCAAAGCGCGCGTCGCCCTTGTCGTACCACTGGTTCGGACCGACGTAGGTCGCCGAGTTGACGTGCAGCCAGTCGAAGCTGCCGCGCGCCTTGTTGAAGGCCGCGGCGGTCTTGATGACCGCGCGCGCGTCCGGCGCGAACCCCATCTCGTCGATGTGGTCGCCGGCCAGCCACTCCCACACGATGTCGCCCTTTTCGTTCACCTCAATCAGCCGGTCGTCGCCGAGCATCACGTCGGCGACCTTCGGCTGCATCCGATCGGCATGCGACAAGATCAGTGTGGTGCGGGGCGCGCTCGCAGGCGTGGCCTCCGGCGAGTAGTAGCCGGCCGGAAAATCATCGCGCTGCCAGTCGTGATGCTGGCGCGCCGACCAGATCGTCTTCCCGTCGGCGGTCTTGATCTGCTCGCCGTGGTTGAACTGCCACACGACCTTGCCGTCGAAGTCGCGCTGGAGCAGTTCGAGCGACTCCTGATGGGGCGGACGCGCGCCGTTCGGCGCGATCACATGGCCGCCCGGCAACACACGAGCCGGACCGCCCGCCGAGTTGTTGAAGCCGTCCCAGCGCTTGACGACGTTGCCGTTCATGTCGATGACGAGCACGGCTGGCGTGCCCAGTGGCGACAGCACCGTGAACCCGTTCCACGCGCGCTCCGGGTCGTAGATTGTCGTCCCCGTGGGATACACCGTCTGTGCCGACGGTCCGGACGAAAGCACCAATGCCGCGATGGCGGCACATACCGGCATCAGTCGTGTCATACAGGCCCGGAGGCTACTACATCGGCGGCGACGCGCTTCCGTCAAAAATCAGGCAATACACGAACGATCCGCGCACGAGGCGCGAGTCGGGCCGTAAAATTCGCGCAGAGGGAGCGCGTACATGACAGCTCGCATTGTCCTGACCGTCGCGGCGACTCTGGTGGCGATCGCGGCATCGATGCAACTGACAGGGCTGCCACGCCACGTCAATGCCCAGACCGGCCGCGACAAAGCCTGGGCCGGGCGCACCCTGTGGGGCGATCCCGACCTGCAGGGCGAATGGACGGCTGAAGGGGAGTACGGGGTGCCGTTCGAGCGGCCGCCGCAGTTCGGCACGCGGCAGTTCCTCACCGACGAGGAACATGCGAAGCGGCTCGAGGATGTCCGCATTCGCGACCAGCGCGATCTGGCGCCGGTGGACGTCCTCTCAGGAAAGGTGGACGCGCCGAATGCGCCGATCCCGCACTGGCGCGAGTACAACACGACCTCCCGTCGCACCTCGCTGGTGATCGATCCTCCCAACGGACGGCTGCCGCCGCGAACGCCGACCGCCAGGCCGGTTCCTGTCCAGCGCTGCGGCAGCCTGCAGCGCGGCGAGCCGTGCGACAGCTACGAGGATTATGGGCTCGGCGTCCGGTGCATCGTGCACGGCGGAGGCTTTCCCGACGCGATGTTTCCAGCCGTCTACAACGCCAACTTCCGCGTCGTCCAGACGCCGGGTGCGGTTGCGATCGTCTACGAGCTGATTCACGACACCCGTGTGATTCCGATCGACTCGTCCGCACCGCGACAGCCGCTGCTCTCACCGGCGATCCGGATGTACCTGGGTGCCGCGCGTGGACACTGGGAAGGAACAACGCTGGTTGTGGAGACAACCAATCTGAAGGCGAACACCCGCGGGTCGTCGCCCGGACTGCGGCTGATCGAACGCTTCACCCGCACGACGCAGGATACGATTCAGTACCGGGTCACCTTCGACGATCCCGCCACGTGGACGGCGCCCTGGACCGCGGCGCTCGACCTGAAGGCGCGGCGGGATGATGCAGGCGTGTTCGAGTACGCGTGCCACGAGGGGAATTACGGTATGCGGTACATGCTGGCGGCGTCGCGTCTGCAGGATCGCCCTGCGGCGAGCGACGCGCCCGCGCGGAAACCCTGACCTGCGAGGCCGACCGCAGCTTGCAGCGGATCGCGTGGCCTCTCATCCGACGCCATCGCGCGTCCGCTCGGATGGAATTTCAAATATGACGACGCGTATCCCGACTCTTCTTCTTGCCGCACTGTTGGGTCTGCCTGCGTTCAGCCCGGCCCAGTGGATCCACTATCCGACAGCAGGTGTGCCGACGAAGGCGGACGGCACCCGGGACCTTGCTGCGCCTGCACCACGTCTCGCTGATGGGAAGCCGGACTTCTCGGGAATCTGGCACACGGCGCGGATCATTCCGTGCGATGAGACGCTCAGCCGCTTCCTTCCGTGCGGCAGCGAAATCGGCGGATCACCGCTGGCGCTCAGTCTCGGTCGCGACATGCCGGGCGGACTGCCCTATCAGCCGTGGGCCGCGGCGCTCGTCAAGCAGCGAACGGCGGACCAGGGCGTCGACGACCCGCACGTGCGGTGCCTGCCCGATAATCCCCCGCGCACCTGGGTCATGCCCCATCTGACCAAGGCGGTACACACTCCGAAATTGATGGTGCTGCTCTACGAGGTCAATGCGATGTACCGCCAGATCTTCATCGATGGGCGGCCGTTGCCCGAAGACCCCAACCCCGGGTGGAACGGCTACTCGACAGCGCATTGGGACGCCGACACCCTGGTCGTGCAGACGGCAGGGTTTCGCGACGGACTGTGGGCCGACATGAGCGGGAGTCCTCTGAGCGAGGCGGCGCGTCTCACCGAACGCATCCGTCGCCCGAACTATGGAACGCTCGAGCTGGAAATCACCGTGGATGATCCCCGGGTGTACACAAGGCCCTGGACTGTCACGATGACTCAGAAGCTCGAACTTGACACCGAATTGATCGACGAAATCTGTCTGGAAAACGAAAAGGCGTACCAGCGGATGAAGTCGGTACAGTTAGCGGCCCAGGGTGGCGTCACAGGCCGATGGGCCGCGGGCGGCAATTCGGTCTTCGTCCTGCGTCAGAACGGCACTGCCGTGACCGGTGAAATTCAGGGGTTGCCCGGCGAACCGGTCTTCAAGATCGTCGATGGGACGGTGCGGGGCAATCAGATTCAG
Organism: Vicinamibacteria bacterium; assembly: GCA_025938035.1. Next base: position 3,174 of record JAICQE010000142.1, on the reverse strand, counting down.
TTCTTCGTGCTGCACGACGACGCGACCGATCCCGAAGTCAAGGCAAACGGAGGAAATCCCTTTCACAACACTGCGAAAGGAACGTTCACGGCAGACGAGATCTCGATCTCCGGCTCACGGGAGAACACAACCATCCGCGAATACCGGCTGGTGCTGAAGCGGATCAAGCCGAATTGACGCGTCAGCGGCGCGTCACGTGTCCGCGACCCGCGTTGCCACGTCACGCAGACGCGGGCTGCTGCTCGTACTCCGAGCGATTCAGCCGCTCGAGCACGTCGCGCGTGGGATCGAAGATCCAATTCAGCAGCAGGCCGACGAACAACAGCGCAGAGAACGCCGCCGCCAGCCAGAACGCGTACCTGATGTGACCCATCGCATCGCCAATCGCGCCCATCGCCAGCGGCGCCGCCACGGCCGATACGCAGGTGAAGAACAGGATGACTCCCGCCGCCGCGCCATGCTCGGCCTTCGGCACGCAGCTGATCCCCTTCGAATTGAGCGTCGGATAGATGACCGACATGAACAGTCCGGACAGCGGCAGCAGATAGACCGCCCATTCAGCCCCCATCACGACGCTGACGGCGAACGACATCAGGATGGCGCCGCTGAAGAGTGCGGCCACCGCCTGCCACTGAAACCGGGTCAGCACCCAGGCGCCGAGGAAGCGGCCGGCCGCGCGCAGGAGGAAGAAGATCGACAGGCTGTAGGCGACCATCCACGTCGCCGGCGTGCCGGACGGCGCCAGCCATGTGGGCATCCACACGTAGATCGCCGCCTCGACTGCCACATAGAGAAAGATGCCGGTCGAGAATGCGAGGACGTACCAGTTCTTCATCGCCGTCGCAGATCCGCTCATGCCGCCACGCGCCGGTGTCGTTCGCGGGGACTGCGGATAATCGATCTGCAGCGCGGTGACGATCAGCAGGACGCAGATGCCGCCGGCAAGCACGTAGAGCCACTGCCACGCAACGCCGGCGCCCAGCAGCCGCGCGAGGACGGCCGGGCCGACAATCGAGCCGATTCCGAAGAAGCCTTCGGCCGTGTTCATGATCGCGGTGTGCTGCGCGGTTGACGTCGAGATGTCGCCGATCAACGCGAGCGCAGCGGTCTTGAACACCGCAATGGCCACGCCCGAGAGCCCCATCAGCAGCGTGAAGAACAGAAAGGTGTTCCCGGCAAGGAAGGCGAACGACGACGCGGCAAAGAGGGTCAGCCCGGCCACCAGAACCGGCCGCCGGCCGAACCGGTCGGCAAGCTGCCCGAGGAAGAGCCCCGCGACCGCAATGCCACCCATCGTCGCGTATTGAAACGCGCCGGCTGCCGTGAGACTGAGTCCGAACGTTCGGATCACTTCGGGAATGATCAGCCCGACCGAGTCGGTGGTCATCGCGAACATCGCGAACATCACGTAGGTCAGGCCTTTGATTGCCGTCATGTTGTCCACACGAGAGTCGCCGACGGTCCGCCAGGCGGTGTGGCGACGATCGACGCTCGCATTCGGCCCAGATCGACGTCGAGACGGGACGAGTCGGAACCGTTCCGCCATTCGAGGACGAGCTGGTCCGGTGCGGGCGACGACACCTGCGACGTGCCGCCGAACGAAGGATGGCTGTTGCGAAATCGCAGAAGCTGACAGAGCGCCTGGACCACGGGCCGCTCCATTGCGCGCGCCACTTCGTCATCCACGTAGTAGTGGCGGTTGATGTCGCGGCCGACACCCGTGCGCCGCAGCAGTTCCATGTCGTTGCCGCCGGCGAGCAGTCCCACGTAGTAGATGTGCGGGATGCCGGGCACGAAGCACTGCATCGCGCGCGCGACGAGATACTCGTCATCGCGCCGGCCGAGCGCGTCATAGAAGGTGCAATTGATCTGGTGCGCGTCCACGTTGGCAGCGGCAGTGCCGCTCGCCTGACGGCTCTCGCCCCGGCTGCGCTCGTGAATGGTCGCGACCAGCGCGTGAATGTCCTGCCGTGGAAGGAGCCCCGGACCAGGCCGGCGCGGGTCGGCGTCCACGTCGTGCACGCCGATCCCGTCGTGCGTGTCCAGTACGGTCATGGCATTGCGCGGGCGAATCTCGAGCCAGCGACACAGGTGCGTCACGTCACGTGCGGAAAGCGCGTGCAGCACCAGCGGCGGCAACGCGAAGTCGTAAACCCAGTCCACCTGGCGTGCCACGTCGATCTGATCCTGGTGGTGTCCGTGCACTTCGACCAGCACGTCCATGCCACGGGCATGGGCCTGAGCGGTGATGTCGGCAATCAGCGCGAACGTCTCCGGAATCATGAAGCAGCTCGTGCCGGCCCGCTTCACCGCGAAGCCGACCGCGTCGAGCCGGATCGCCTTGATGCCGGCCGCATGAAACCGGTCCAGGACGCTCTCGAGATATCGACGTCCTTCCGGGTGATGGACATCGATGTCAATCTGCTCGCTGGTGAACGTCGTCCACAGCAGCACGTCATCGCCGTGCGCCGTCCGGTATTTCGTGAACGGCGGGTGCGGCCGCGGCGTGTGCAGCGCGAGCAGATCCGATTCGCGCGCACCGGCGCCGAACACGCGATCGTAGGTGAGAAACATGCCGGCATACGGTGACGTGCCGCCGCGCTGATCGAAGTCCCTGAACTGCGGAGAGCGGCTCGACACGTGATTGACGATCATGTCGGCCATCACCTCGGTCTCCGCCGCCAGCGCCGCCACGTCGTCCCACGAACCCAACCGTGGATCGACCTGCGTGTGATCGATCGGATCGAACCCGGCGTCGGCGCCGTCGATCGGATGGAAGAACGGCAGCACATGGACACCGCCGAACAGACCCTGCAGCGGTCCCGCGAGCAGCTGCTGAAGCCCGCGAAACGTCCCGCCGGACAGGCGATCGACGTAGGCGATGAGCTGCGCCTGGTTCTTCATGCGCACAACGGTGTCAGTTCCGCTGGCGCGAGGTCTCGATCAGCCCGAGGATGCCGCCGACGATCGACGACTCGGCGCAGCCCGGCTGCAGCCGTGATGACAACACCTCGAACGTGTACTTGCCGAACGACGCGTCGTCCGGAATGTAGCCGGAGCGTGCCGAGCCATTGGTCAGGGTGGCCATCATCGTGGCTTTGTCGGGCGACTCGCGCTTGAGCCGCTGCGCGATCGCGGTAAACACCTCGGCATTCACGGCGCCGATCATGACGT
>JAICQE010000025.1 GCA_025938035.1 Vicinamibacteria bacterium | reverse complement strand
GTGCGGTTCGCCGCGGACGTGAGCGTCAACACGCTGCCATGCCCGAGCAACCCGCGACGCGGGCTGTCGGCCGGTATCGTGACGCGGCGCATGCGCGGGCCGCGGATGCCGTCGAACCCGTAGTGCCGCGCGAGGCGCTCATCGACGAACGTGAAGTCCGAATCCAGGAACTCGACGACGCTGCGGTCCTCCTGGAGAATGGTGCGGAAGAGGAGCTCGGTCTCACGCTGCATAGAGGCGCGGAGGTTGGCGTCGAAACCCGGTGCATCAGGTCGCGCGTTCTTCAACTCGCGCAGAAACAGCCATTGCCCGGCGAAGTTGGCGACCAGGGCGTCGGCACGCGGATCCGAGAGCATCCGCCGTACCTGGCGCTCGAGCGTCGCCGGGTCCTTGAGCGCTCCCTTTGCAGCCACGGCGATCAACTCGTCGTCCGGGATGCTGCTCCACAGGAAGAACGAGAGGCGCGACGCCAGTTCCAGATCGCTGATCCGATAGGCTGCGCCTGCCGCGATCGAGGCGGGCTCGCGTTCGAACCGGAATAGAAAGAACGGATCGACGAGCACGCGCGCCAGCGCCCGCTGGACGCCGCTGTCGAACGTTCCGGTGCGCCGCCCGGCGCGGTAGAACTCGAGAGGCGTCAGGAGCTCCGGTGCGGACGCTGACACCGGTCTTCGATACGCGCGGGTAAGGAGCGTCGACAGAATCCGGCGTGCGCATGGCTCCTCGTCGGCCGCCGAAGCCGGCGTGCAGACGAACAGCCGTCGTCGACTCGGCGTGTCGCCAGGGCCCGTAGCGTTGTGCGGACCCGCAATGGCGATCTGGCTGATACCGGGAGCCCGCGCGGCGATGTCGAAGATGCCGTCGGCACCGGCTGCCGGGTTACCGGCCAGGGCCGCCGCAGCGATGGTGTGGGGCCCGGCCAGTACACGGATCCGCGTGCCGCCGCGCCCCTGCACCGGAATGCGAACGCCGTCGATGGCCACATAGGGACCGTCGCCGCGTCCTCCGGCAGCCGGCGGCGCTCCGCCCAGCCGCGCCCCGCCGCCCGCTTGGCCGACCTGAATGTCGTACTCGGCATCGAGCGGGAACGTATGGCGAACGACGATCCCTCCGCGTGTTCCGATCGGCAGCCCCTCGAGCTGTGTGTCCTGCGACAGATCGCCCGGCACCCGATACACCACGCGATCGAGGCCGATGGACGGATCGCCGACCGCCAGCCGGCTGATCTTCGCGGCGGCGGCAACGTAGCCCTCGATGAGCGCAGGAGAGACGCCAAGGACATCCGCGATGTTGTCGAAGCCGGCCGTGGAGTCGTCCGGCGGCAGCAATGCAGTGACGTCCACGTCGAGCGCAAGGAGATCGCGGATTGCGTTGCTGTACTCGGTGCGGTTCAGACGGTGGAGCGCCGGGGCTCCCGGATCCAATCGGCGTGCGGCGGCCGCGTCGAGCGCGGTTTCGAGAGCGGTCGTGAACGTCTGCCGAGCTGCCGGCGCCGGCTTCGGCGCGCCGTCCGGAGGCATGGCTCCCGTGCGCAGCTTGCGCACGACCTTCTCCCACGCCTCGGCATGACCAGCGACGTTCAGCGGGTTGAGCGTGTCGAGCGCGAGGCCGCCTGCGTTTGCCCGCGAGTTATGACAGCCAATGCAGTACTGCTTTACGAACGCCGCATCGGGCGTGGCGGCGGGGCGCGCCGGCGCAGGCGCGGAGGCCGCCTGTTGACGGCCGGCGACACCGACGGAGGTGGCGATGAACACCGCTGCGACGCACGACAGGATTCTGTTCATCGTTCGCTCAACAGCCGCTTGATCAGCGCCATCGTCGATGGCTTGGCGACGGGGGAGTTTGTCGCCAGAAAGACGCCCTCCGCCCAGACGTATGGTGTGCGCCCCTGCTTGTCAGGGACGTCCAGTCGCGCGCCGCGGCGGGCAAGCAGTTCGATGATGTCGTCGGAGCCGCGGTTCGCCGCGCCATGCACGGCTCCCAGTCCCATGTCGTTCAGCGCGTTCACATCGAGGCCAAGGTCGAGGCAGAGCTGGACGGCCTCGAGCCAGCGCGCGGGCGACTCGCTGTAGGTCTGGCCGATCACCCAGTTGACGCCGGCCGCGGCCATCAGCGCCGTCGTGCCGTTGGAGGTCGTGATCTTCGGGTCTGCGCCCTTCGACAGAAGCAGCTTCATCACCGGCACGTCGGCCGATTGAGCCGCCCGGATGAATGCCGTTTGCCCTGTGAAGTCCACCCACTCGAGCGAGGCGAGCGGCAGGAGGTGCCGCCGTTGCGGCGGGAATTCCTTGACGCGCGCGTTCACGTCGGCGCCTTTGTCGATGATCGACGCGATCAGCCGCATCGCCCCGCCGCGGTCGATGCCGTTGTCGGTGGCGCCGCTGCGCATGTCGAGGTTGCGAATTTCCACCGCCGCCCACAGCGGCGTGCGGCCGTACCAATCCGCCGCGCGAACGTCGGCGCCCTTGTCGACCAGCAACTGCGCCACGGGAATCTTCCCATTGGTGATCGCCATCATCAGCGGCGTCATGCCGTTGGGATCGGCGGCGTTCAGCTCGGCGCCGGCTTCGATCAACACGCGCGCGGCGTCGAACGAGCCGTCGCGTGCGGCATACAGGAGCGGGGTCATCCCGCCCGGAGTCGGCAGTTGTTCTCCCTGAGGCGGTACACCGCTGCGGACGATACCCACACCGTGCGACCCGCCACCTGCTCCTGGTGGACGGACCGCCGGCTTCGGTCCGACGCGCGTGCGCGCTTCGAGCTTTGCACCCCTGGTCAGCAGCAGCTTCACAATCGCGGCATTGTCGGACCGCACCGCCAGCATCAGCACCGAGTGGCCGAGTTGAGGATCCGCCGCGTTCACGTCCGCGCCCGCTTCGACGAGAGCCGTCACCGCGTCCACGCTGCCGGAGCGGATCGCAGCCATCAGTACCGTTTCGCCGCTGCGATCGACGCCGTTTGCGTTCGCGCCAGCGGCGAGCAGACGACGGATGATTCCCGCGTTGCCGCGTTCCGCGGCGGTATAGATCGGAGTGACACCGAACGCGTTTGTCGACGTGGCCGCCGCACCCGCACGGAGCAGCTCCGCCACCGTTTCTGGATGGTCCGCCCACACGGCCCAGTGCAACGCCGTCGTCCCGTCGGCGTCGGGCGCGTTCACGTCGGCGCGAGCCGCAAGCAACTGGCGAACGCGCTGCAGGTCTGCCTGTGCCGCCGCCTGCCCCAGCCGCTCATCGGCTGCAGCCGCCGCGCGGAGCGGCAGCGTTCCGAGCAAAAGAAGTACAAGCAGGACCCTCGGTATCAATCGACTAACCCTCCACCAGGGCCGATCTTACGCAGGGCGCTGGTCTCCGCCGCGGCCAAAATGAGTCAAAATCGCGCGGCCCGAAACGGTCCTGATATCCTAGCCGGTCGATGGATCGTCGACCTGTCCTCGTTGCCGGGGGCGGCATCGGAGGACTGAGTGTCGCGCTGACCCTGCATCAGATCGGGGTGCCATGTGTCGTGCTGGAATCAGTGCGGCACCTCCAGCCGCTGGGCGTCGGCATCAACCTGCAACCCAACGCCGTGCGAGAGCTCTACGAGCTCGGGATCGGCCCGGAGCAGCTCGACGCCATCGGGGTGCAGACCAGGGAATTCGTGCTGGTCGGGCTGAACGGCAAGGAGGTGTACTCGGAGCCGCGCGGCCTGCGCGCTGGCTATAAGTGGCCGCAATATTCGGTGCACCGCGGCGGCCTGCAGATGCTCCTCTACGACGCGGTCGTCGAGCGTCTCGGCACTGGCGCTATTCGAACGGGCATGGAGGTCACGGGCTACCGCCACGAAACCGAAGCCGCCGGCGTCCGGGCGCTGGTCGACACGCGTGACGGCAAGCACGTCGAAATAGAAGGGGCGCTACTGATCGGCGCGGACGGTCTGCATTCAGCGGTGCGGGCGCAGATGCACCCAGGACAGCCGCCGATTCAGTGGGGTGGCGCGATCATGTGGCGCGGCATGACGCCCGGTGTACCAATCCGGACCGGCGCCTCGTTCGTCGGTCTCGGCACCCATCGCCATCGCGTCGTCTTCTACCCGATCTCGACACCGGACGCGGTGACCGGCCTCGCGGCGATCAATTGGATTGCCGAGATCACCGTGGACAACTCCGGCGGCTGGACGACCGGCGACTGGAATCGGCGCGTGAACGTCGAGTCGTTCATCCAGCATTTCGAGGACTGGAACTACGACTGGCTCGATGTTCCGGCCATGCTTCGCGGCGCGGACGCCATCTTCGAGTATCCAATGATCGATCGCGACCCCGTCCCCACGTGGGTGGATGGCCGGGTCGCGCTGCTCGGCGATGCGGCGCACGTGATGTACCCGACCGGTTCGAACGGTGCGAGTCAGGCGATCGTGGACGCGCGTGTGCTCGGCGCGGCCATCGTCCAGCATGGCGTGACGGCTGCGGCACTGCAGGAGTACGACGCGCGACTGTGCGCCGAGATCTCGGCCGTGGTGTTGCGGAATCGCGGGGCGGGACCGTTTGGCCTTCTCAATCTGCTCGATGAGCGCTGCGGCGGCGTGTTCGACGACATCGACGCCGTCATCCCCGCCGCCGAGCGGGAGGCGTTCATGAGTCGCTACAGGGCTGCCGCCGGTTTTGCCATGGACACGCTCAACGCCGCGCCGCCGATTATCCGGCCCGGCTCACGGGTCCGTGGGGACTGAGCGATGCTCCAGCACTACGTCTTCCTGAAGTATCGCGACGGCACGACGGAAGGGCACGTCGCGGCCTTCTGCGAGCGCATGTTTGCGCTCCGCCGCACGGTTGGTGGAATCGAGCATCTCGAGATCGGGCGGGACGAGCTTCACGATGCGCGCAGCTGGGACCTCGTGCTCATCATGGAGTTCGCATCGGTCGAGGCGCTGCGGGCATATCAACGCCATCCCGATCACCTGGCGCTGAGGGCCTTTAACGACCCATTCGTGGCAAACATGGCTTCCGTGGACTTCACGCGCCGCGCTGAACGCGGACTGAAGGATGAGCGATCCGTCTCGCGCCCTTAAGGTCACGCACCGGGTGCACCAGGTTCCTTTCGTCCGGCCGCGTCCCGTGCCTTGAGCGCTCCCAGAAGGAAAAGCAGCAACCCGGCGAGCAGCAGCACGTGCACGAGAACCCCGATGTCGTAAATCCCGACGACGCCGAGCAGCCACACAATCAGGAGCACAAGCGACATCTTCAGAAGCATCTTGCCTCCTGAACGATCGCAGCCTGTTGCCCGGAATTAGTTGCTGTGAACGAGAAAAGCGCGATGTTGGTGACGCCAGTCATGCCGGCCTGTCCTCTGGTCGCTTGCGACCACGAGGATGGCGGCCCGACCATCCGGCGTCCTGCAGCGCTCAGTCACGCTGCACCCTTCGATTGACGAACTGACCTTAGTATATGTCCTCCGAGACAAGTCCTTGCGGCCTAGAAGACAGTATCGCCCGAGTGCAAGTGGCCGCCATCCTGCGCCGGTTCAGTGAGATCTCCATCGTTCGCTGGATAGACGTGCGCTAGGTTTCATCGCACGATTCGGCGTGAAGGGTTTTGCGGGCCTGCGATCCACGTCCCGAGTCCTCGCGGAAAGCTCTTCCCCGGGTCTCTGGTTATCTTTACGCGTGTCGAAGGGCTGCTCCGCGACCGAACACCCGGCGCCTCGGATGCGGGGTGAACCACTGCGATTCCTTGCGAGTCGGGACGTTCCGCTGGTTCTTGTGTCGGCGTGGGGTCAGGCGTGCTCGTGCAATCGTTGTTTCGTCGGCTAAAACACCGCGTTACTACGCTGGCTGGTCAGCGGCCACGCGGTATTTCGTCGATCCGCGGAGCACTCGTTGCCGGCTTTGCCGTTTTGATCGCGCTGTGGGCGTTTGCCGGGTTTGAACTTATTCGCAGCCTGGGTGATGTCGAGGGGCGCGTAACGGCCGAGCACGCCGCGTTTGCGCGCGCCGGTGACACGGTGTCCCTTATCCGGCGTAACGTCCTCGAAGCGTCGATTAACGTACGCGACGCGCTCATCGACGCGGATCCGTTTGCACGCGAGTCCTACCAAGCCGAGCTCCGTGTCCTTCGAGAAGCCATTCACGAGCAGATGGGTACGTATCTGCGCGACGTGGCATCCGCGGAAGAACGGGCCGAGTGGGCCAAGCTTCGCGGAAAGTTGGACGAGTATTGGACGTCGCTGGAGTTCGTGTTTGCGGACGACCTGCCGACCAGCACGACGCGCGCCACGACCATGCTGCGCCGGAATGTTCGGCCCATTCGTCAAGACGTTCTCACCCTGTTGGACAATCTCAAAGGGCTGCAACAGGCATCCCGGCGGCAGCATGACACCGACATCGAGCAGCTGTACGTGGCCGCGCGACAACGTTTTTTCTGGATTGTCGCCGGCGCCCTCCTGCTTGGAGTGGCCGCGGCGTGGCTCGCGGCCTGGCACATCGCCGGACTCGAGCAGGAGATCCATCGCCAACGGCTCGCCGAAACACAAAACCGCTTCGACCTCGAGCGACTGTCGGCGCGACTGGTAGACGCTCAGGAGGCCGAGCGACGCAGCCTGGCGCGGGAACTTCACGACGAGGTCGGCCAGGCGCTCACGGCGGTGAAGATGTCGGTCGGAGTCGCCCTGCGGACGCCGGGAACACCGCGCGCTCGTGCGGCGCTCGAGGAAGCGCGCGGTGTCGTGGAGACGACCCTCCAGGGTGTGCGTGACCTGTCTCAGCTTCTGCACCCCTCCATGCTCGATGATTTCGGTCTTCCTGAAACGCTGGAGGCCTACCTGCGGAACTTCTCGAAGCGAACCGGCATCCGCGCCTACTTCACGCTGGAAGGCATCGAAGAACGATTGCCGCCGGATGTCGAAGTCTGTATCTACCGGATTATTCAGGAGGCGTTGACGAACGTGGCGCGACATAGCGGGGCGCTCACGTGTGAAGTGTCGCTCCGTCGGGTGAGCGAGCACGTCGAGCTCTTGATCGAGGACTCAGGCCGCGGCATGACGTCGACGGCAGACGCCAGTGATGCACGCCGCGGGCTTGGACTGATGGGCATGCGTGAGAGGGCGCAGGCTTTGGACGGGCGGTTCGTCTTCGACAATCGCCCAGAGGGTGGCACGCGGATCGTTGTGACGCTGCCCGGCTCACCTGGCGTGCGATCGACGCGAAAGGCCGGGTGAGAGGCGGGCGTAAGAGGCTCGCCTCTAAGTGTGCGAGGCGCGTCTGCGGTGCCTGTCCGGTCTCCAGATTGAACATGTCCCCCCTGTGGCGGATGGCCCGCCTGCATCACTTTGGGGTGTACTCGTCGAATGAAGTCACCTCGTCTGCTGATTGTGTCGAATCGGCTGCCTGTGTGTACATCGGTTACCCCAGCGGGACTGCACGTCACTGCGAGCAGTGGCGGCTTGGCGACCGGGCTGGGATCGTGGCACGAGAAGTCGAATGCGGTATGGATCGGCTGGGCCGGAGATGTGCCGGACGTGGCGCCGACGCAACGGGAGGAGTTGAACCGGCGGTTGCTCGAGCAGCGGTTCGTTCCGGTGTGCCTATCGCACGACCAGGTGAGCCGGTACTATCACGGGTTCGCTAACCGCGTGCTCTGGCCCACGTTCCACTACCTCATTGATCAGCTGCCCGCTGATGGCGCGGGGTGGGACGCGTATCAGGATGCGAACGAGGCATTTGCGGAGGCGGTCCTCGCGGCGTACCGCCCGGGGGATACCGTCTGGGTCCACGACTATCAGCTGATGCTGGTGCCGGCGCTCCTCAGGGCGCGGATTCCCGAGGCGCGCGTCGGATTCTTTCTTCACATTCCATTTCCTTCATCGGAGGTGTTTCGCATCCTGCCATGGCGGCGCGAAATCCTCAGTGGGCTGCTCGGCGCCGATCTGATCGGATTCCACACGTTTGCCTACATGCGTCACTTCATGACGTCCTTGCTGCACGTCGGCGGGCTGGAGGCGGACGTCGATCGCGTGCGAATCGGAACCCGCGACGTGACTGTGGGTGTGTTCCCGATGGGTGTCGATGCCGCGGCGTTCGAACAGCTAGCCGCGAGTCCCGACGTCGTCGCACGCGCGGACGCAATCCGCCGCGACGCAGGCGGGCGACGCATCCTTCTAGGTATCGACAGACTCGACTACACGAAGGGCATCCCGCAACGGCTCGAGGCGATCGATACGCTAATGGAGCGGAACCCAGGCCTGCGCGACCAGATGCGGTATGTCCAGGTGGCGGTGCCATCGCGAGGGGATGTGGAGGAGTACCGTCGGTTTCGCGTTGCCGTGGAGCAGCGGGTCGGGCGGCTCAACGGCGCGCACGGCACGGTCAGCTCGCTTCCGGTGCACTACATCCACCAGTCTGTGGCGACGACTGAGTTGGCCGCCCTGTACGCGGCCGCCGACGTCATGCTCGTGACGCCGCTGCGCGACGGTATGAACCTCGTGGCGAAGGAGTTTGTCGCCACCCGAACGGATGAGGACGGGGTACTGGTGTTGAGCGAATTCGCGGGGGCGGCTGCCGAGTTGAACGGAGCGATCACGGTCAACCCGTACGATGTGAGCGGCGTCGCGGACGCCATCGAGCGCGCGCTGACGATGCCGGCCGGCGAGCGGCGGGTGCGGATGAGAAACTTACGACGGCGCGTGATGGGCAACGACGTGAGCGTGTGGGCCCGCGCCTTTTTGTCCCGGCTCGAGGACGACCTGTTGGTTCAGTCGCCGGTGTCAGTGCCGGTTGGACAATCGCTCGCCGGCATGCTGCTGAACGTGCGGCGAAACCGGCCGTTGCGCCTGCTGCTCGATTATGACGGGACACTGGTTCCCTTGGCTCGCTCGCCGGAGCTGGCGAAGCCGGACCCGGAGCTGTTGACGCTCATCGAACAGGTGGCCGCCACGTCCGGAGTGCAGGTCGACATCGTCAGCGGCCGGCCTCACGAAACGCTCGAATCATGGTTCGGACACCTGCCAGTTGCGCTTTGGGCCGAGCACGGCCTCTGGCACCGTTCGTCCGTTCGTTCCGATTGGGTCGCGACAACGACAGTCGTCCCGGATTGGATGGAGCGGATCAGGTCGATTCTCGATCAATTCACCGCATCCACGCCCGGGGCGTGCCTGGAAACGAAGAGTGCCTCCCTGGCCTGGCATTACCGGGGTGTTCCGCGTGAATTTGGTGAGCGGCAGGCGCACGAACTGCGCATGCTGCTCGGCGATGTCCTAAGCAATCAGCCGCTCGAGGTCTTGGAGGGTAAGAAGGTCCTCGAAGTGCGGCTTCGAGGTGTGAGCAAGTCGCTTGTCGCACAGCGCGTTCGCGAGGAGATTGCCCCCAATGGAGTCATTGTGGCCGTCGGTGACGACCGCACGGACGAAGAGCTCTTTCGTGCCCTTCCGGCGTCGAGCATCACTGTCGCTGTCGGCCGCGCCGCGGCCAGTGCGACGTTTCACCTCGACGATTATCGCGCGGTCAGGCGGGTGCTTCGGTCGCTTCTGGCCGAGCCACTCGTGGACGATGTTGCCGCCGTCTCGGCCTAGTGCCTGTAAAGCGCGCTTTCTCCTGTAACAACCCCATTCACGGCATTGGGGGGAAGCCGTAGAGTGGTTGAATGCTCCCGCAAGCGACAGCTGTCCGGAGACCCACGCCGCGCGTCCGCATTCTGCTGGCCGACGATCACACCCTCGTCCGTCACGGTCTGCGCAAGGTCATCGAGGAGCGCGCGGATTGGGAGGTGGTGGCGGAGGCCGGCGACGGCCGTGAGGCCGTGCGACTGGCGGAACAGCTCCATCCGGATCTGGCGATACTCGATGTCGCTATGCCCTTGTTAAATGGCGTCGAAGCAACAAGACAGATCACGAAGCGCCTGCCGGGTACTCGTGTGCTCGTGCTGAGCATGTACGCCGACGAGGCGTACGTGACGCAAATGGTGCAGGCTGGAGCCTCCGGCTATCTCTTGAAGGACTCCGCCGACGTCGATTTGTTGAAGGCGGTCGACGAGGCTGCCGCCGGCCGAACGTATTTCAGCCCGTCCATTTCTCGGGTCATGCTCGACGACTACGTGCGGCAAGTCGGCGACAAGGGGCTCGTCGACCGGTTCGGATCGCTGTCGGGCCGAGAGCGCGAAATTTTTCAGTTGATCGCCGAGGCAAAAACCAACAAAGAGATCGCTGCGTTGTTGAACGTGAGTTCCAGCACAGTCGAGACACATCGCGCACACATTATGGAGAAGCTGGATCTGCATTCGGCGGCGGAAATCGTGCTTTATGCCGTGCGTCGGGGTGTCATCAGATAAGCCACCGCGTTATCTCGAGGCGGTCGGGTCCTGCCGGCGGTTCTTCGCCGCGATACCAGCAATAATCAACAAGAAGGCGATCAGCCTGAGACCGTAGATGTACGGCCTCGTGTCCGCGGTGGGTGCGAAGATCGCCAACAGCGCCCACGACAAGCCGAGCAGGCCGAATGCGGCTCCGAAGAACGCGAACAGCTCGTCTCCGGTCTCACGCCAGAATCTGAGAAAGAACAACCCGTTGAGCCATGCTGCGGTGCTGCTGATTCCCTGCAGGAAGATGATCAGGTCGTGGTTCATTGCCGCGTCTCCCAGACAAGACCGCACACAAGCGTCAGCATCGCCAGCGCGCCGGTGGCGGTCCGATAGAGCGACAGATCGACTCCGGTAAACATCACCAGATCGACGTAGACCATCACGTTGTTGACGGCCAGACCGGCGAATGCCATGACGCTCCAGAGAAGCAGCCTGGTGCGCCGCTGCCGGTAGTGTCGCAGCAGCATGAAGGCCGCCGCGAGGCTGGTGAGGCCGCACAGGAGATAGATGGCTTCAGCGAGTGTCACGACGTTTGATCCTGAATGCGTCAGCGAAGTCGCGCAGGCTTCGACGGCCAGTCAGCAGTGTCACCACTGACAGAGGGTTCCTTCGGTACTCGGCGAGCCACGCCGATGCGTCGGATTCAAGCTGCGGTGTGCCAGGGGAGAAGCGATACTTCACCTCGCTGCCGACACGGATATCGCAGAGGTTACTTCGGACGAGCCGGTCAAGCACTCGACGTGCGTGTCCCGGGGTGAGCGCCAGATGACGCGCGATGCTGTCGGGACTCCACCAGCGGTCAGCGTCGTCCATGCAGACGATGAGCACCTGGAGATCTTCGATCGTCTCGAGATGGCGTCGGGTGAATTCGGCGACCCTCGCCGGTTCAGTGGGCATCCAGGAGACCGATGTTAGCGCGCGTCAGCGTGCATCGGCGGCCATCATGCGTCGCTGTTCCCGAAATGGCGGCAGAAGGGGAGTCGGCTTGGTCGCCTCGCGTTCGCGTGACGTCGCGCATGGCTGCTGCGCGTCCAACTTGTGGCCCCTCTCAACATTTACCGAAAAAGGACATTGTGAGTGCGTCCTGGGGATCGCGCTTGCGCCATTTGTGAGTGACGGTGGCGCGGCGCTGCATGTGCCGTGCCGCTCTTTCGACAACGTCGAGAGGAGTGGTGCTGGCGCAAGAGCCTGGGAGGTCTTCAGGTTCAATCCGCCGGACGGAGCAGGGGCCGTCAATCTCCTGTGCGATTTGCTGGTTGCTACGGGTTGCGGTGGACTACTCCGACATGTGCCTGGAGCATACGTAACGAACGCTACTGGAATCGAGGGGTGGCTGAGGCGTTGATTGGACCATAGCACCCGACGTCCGAGGTGACCACAGGGCGCGGATCGTGCGTACAACCCTGCAGGAGTTGCCATATATGACCAAGCGCGCAACTGACGTAATCGGTAGGCCCGTAGTCTCCGCCGACACGGGGCGCAAGCTCGGAACGGTTAGCGACCTGCTGCTTGATGACGGTGGAACCGAGGTCGTCGGCCTCGTCGTGAAACATGGGGCATTACGTGGCGAGGATGTCCTGCCGGCGTCCGCAGTCCACTCGCTCGGCCCTGATGCCGTGGTGAGTCGCTCCGATGAGCTGATTGACGGCCGCGAGTGGCGTGATCGCGAGCTCGTCAAGCGCGGGGAGGCGACCGCGATGCCTGCCACGCGGGAGCGCTGATGGCGGAACTGTCGTGAGGATCGCGCCGCGTCTCGTTCCGACATCGAGCCGGTGAATCCCTCGGCTCGCCGCACGCGCCGTTATCGGGACCGGACGCTGATTCTTGTCGCATGTTCCCACTTCATCTGTCGGCGCTCGAATAATCCGGTGTGCGCGCGATATGACGCCAGAGGCCTTTTACCGATCCTTGTCGATGACATGTCGCACGTCCTGCACGTCATCAGTGACGCGTTCCTGTCGAGTGCCTCCCGGCCATTCGCGGCCTTCGACCATCTCGTGCGCAAACACACAAGGCGCCTGCTGTCGCGCTTGATACGCCCTCGGCCTTCGTCTTTGCGAGTCAGCCAGCGGTGGTTGGATGAACACGAAGCGGTGGCCGCGCGGTCGCGCGACTGACGTCCGAGTTAGGCGGTGCCGCGGCTGTTCTGGCGACCGCGTGCTACCGCAGCAATACCGCGCACTCGATCGTGCGCCGCCGCGCCAATTGGAATTCCGGCAGGCCAGCGTCGTAACGCGTATACTGATCGCAATCGCGGAGACAAGGGTGCGGCGGCATTCCCGCTGCAGGTGATTGGATGGTCGGGCCGCCATCCTCAGGGTCGTTGTGAGACCAAGAGGATTCGGGTTGGCAAGTCGTTATTACGGTCCGTTCATCAACCCTTCATGGCCCGCCGACGCTCAGTCGCGAAGCGTCTCGCCCACGGCGGCGGCGAATCAGCCGCTCGGTGCCTCCTCGGCCCCTTGCCAAGATTTTATTCCTGACATCTCACGACGACCTCCCGGCAGCGGCCACGCGATGTTTCTGCAGGCTCGGCAGGCTGTCGTGCGGCGTGCCATCGGTCCCGCTGAAAAGTCCGACGACGCCCGTGCACGGGAATGATGGGCGCGGAGGTCCCGGGCGACAGCGTTCCATTGAACTCGTCGCGGCGTCGCTACTCCTCCTGGCGGCCGCGGGCGTTTGGCAGAGAGGCATCGCACAAACCGCGCGGCCCATTGTCTACGTCATTCCGATCGACGGCGTGATCGATCTCGGCCTCGCCCCGTTTCTGACGCGCACGCTGCGGGAGGCGCGAGACGCTGGTGCCTCCGCCGTACTCCTCGACATCAACACATTCGGCGGGCGCGTCGACGCCGCGGTGGCGATGCGGGACGCGCTGGTGAACGCGCCGCTCCGGACCATCGCGTTCATCAATCCGCGCGCGATTTCCGCCGGAGCTCTCATCGCACTGGCGACGGAAACGATCGTCATGGCAGACGGCGGCACGATCGGTGCCGCCACGCCGGTCGTCAGCGGTGGCGATCAACCCCAGGTGGCGGACGAGAAGTCAGTGTCCTATGTGCGAAAGGAATTCGCCGCGACTGCGGAACGGCGGGGTCGACCACCGCAGTTTGCCGAGGCGATGGTGGACGCCGACGTGCAGATCGCCGACGTGGTGGACAAAGGCAAGCTTCTCACGCTGACGACATCGGAAGCGCTCACGCATAAGGTCGCTGATTTCACGGCGGATACGCTCTCGGAGGCGCTTGTCGTCAGCGGGTTGCGCGACGCCGACGTCCGGCGTGCGTCGCAGACGTGGGCGGAAACATTCGTCCGGTTCCTGACCAACCCGCTTGTCAGTTCGCTGCTGATGACGGTCGGCATGCTCGGGCTGCTGGTCGAGATCCGGACTCCCGGCTTCGCCCTTCCCGGAGCGATCGGCCTGCTGTCGCTCGGGCTGTTCTTCTGGGGCCACTGGATCGTCCAGCTCGCCGGCTGGGAGGAGTTGCTGCTGGTCGTCGGCGGCGTGATTTTACTGGGCCTGGAGATCCTCGTCATCCCCGGTTTCGGCGTGGCTGGCGTCGTCGGCGTCATCGCTCTCGCCGTCGGCCTCGGTCTGGCGCTTGTCGGCGCCGGCGCAACCACGTCCGCTGTCGTTGCGGCATTTGGACGCGTCGCCATTTCGATTCTTCTGGCGCTCGCCAGCGGCCTCGCGTTACTGCGCATGTTGCCGCGGGTCCCGTTCGGCCGCCGACTCGTGCTCAGCACCGAGATGGGCGCTGAGCGAGGCTACATGTCGCCGCCGGAGAGCGACCAGCGACAGCTCGGTCGTGCCGGTATCGCTCTTTCGCCACTGCGGCCGGCTGGTGTCGCGGAGATCGATGGCTCGCGCGTCGACGTCGTTTCCGACGGCGGCTTCATCGAGGCGGGCGCCGCCATCGAGGTCACGCGCGTGGAGGGCAATCGCGTCGTCGTCCGGGAGCGTCCCGGCAACTCGAAACGGAGTACGTGATGAATGCACTCGATTTCGGCGCGCTTGGTGCCATCGGCCTGCTCGCCGCCGCCCTCCTGGTCCTCATATTCGTCCTCTATTTCGTGCCCGTGCCACTCTGGATCGCAGCGTGGTCATCCGGCGCGCCTGTCGGGCTCTTCACCCTCGTCGGCATGCGGCTTCGACGTGTTCCTCCGTCGATCATCGTCAACGCCAGGATCAGCGCCGTAAAGGCCGGGCTGGAGGGCGTTTCGATCAACGACCTCGAGGCGCACTATCTGGCCGGTGGCAACGTCGTCCGAGTGGTCAACGCACTCATCTCGGCAGACAAGGCGAATATCAAGATGCCCTTCCAGCGCGCCGCAGCGATCGATCTAGCCGGTCGTGACGTGCTTGAGGCGGTGAAGATGTCCGTCATTCCCAAGGTCATCGAAACGGCGAGGATCGCCGCCGTCGCGAAGGACGGAATTCAGCTGATTGCTGTATCGCGCGTGACGGTGCGCACTAACCTCGATCGTCTGGTCGGCGGCGCCGGGGAGGAAACGATCATCGCGCGCGTCGGCGAGGGCATGGTGAGCACCATCGGGTCCGCGAATACCCATAAAGACGTACTCGAGAACCCCGATCACATTTCCAAGAACATTCTGTCGCGGGGCCTCGACGCCGGGACGGCATACGAGATCTTGTCCATCGACATTGCGGACGTGGATGTCGGGGAGAACATCGGCGCCAAGCTCCAGATCGACCAGGCAAACGCTGACAAGCAGATCGCACAGGCGAAAGCCGAAGAGCGGCGGGCGATGGCCGTGGCACACGAACAGGAGATGCGTGCGCGCGTCGTGGAGGCCGAAGCGGAGGTCCCGCGGGCCATGGCGGAAGCATTCCGGAAGGGCGCGCTCGGTGTCATGGATTACTACCGCATGCAGAACGTCCAGGCAGATTCGACGATGCGGGAGTCGATTGCCAATCAAGGCAGTCAGGGGACGCCGCCTGCCAAATAGGAACGGTGCGTTGGGCGAATCCTATGTCAATTGAACAGCTGCTGTTCTTTGTCCTACTGCTCGCGTTACCGCTGCTCGAACGGCTGATCCGCACGATACGCATGCGGACCAAAGATTCATCAGCGGAGCGCACCCCCACCCTCGCCGAACCCGCGGTTTCGGTTTCGCCGCCCCCACGGTCTGCTGATGATGACATCGGCACCGCCGCTGACGGGCGGCAGACGGAACTGCCGCTCCCGGCCTCGCCGCTCCCGCCGCAGGCAGTCCCGCATACCATGCCTGAGCCACTGCGCCCGACGGAAGGAGCCCGGCACGTGCGCCGAGAGGGCAAGCGCGGGGCGGCGCCACGTCTACGAGGCGGCGGGCATTCGGATTCGCGGCGAGCGCTTGCGCCGGTTATCGTCGATGGAGACCTCCGCCGGGCCATCGTGATGATCGCCATCCTGGAGCCGTGCAGGGCGCTCGAGCCGAAGGACGGGTCGCCGCTGAATCGATAGGCTCTTCGCATGTCGTTTCTCGAGACTGGTTGCATCGCACGGTCGGCAATGAATCCGGCGCGTTCGACGGCGATGCCCGCCTTCAGATGCGGACCATCATCGATAGCATGGCAGGTCGAGCGGCGTATAAGTTCCGATGGGCGGGATATCGCGGCGGACCAGAACGTCGTACTCCCACGGTGAACCGAACTTCGCGCGCACGACGTGTGTGTAATGACGGTCGACGTAGTCCAGCACGATCGGAAATGACTGGCGTGTCGCAGGTTGCCCGTCGACCGGGGAGATCGCAATCGGCACGCGCTGCCGTCTGAGCCGTTCGACCGTTAATGTCTGATCGGCTAACGAGGAATGCCACTCCGGATAGAGATACACTTGGCCGCCGGCAAAGGGACGCTCAGCATAGAAGTACAGGTCGGCAGCCCACCCGACAACGAGCAGTCGATCTGACGGCTCTGTGCATGCCCTCACCCATTCCGCGATCGCACGAAGTGCGACGCTTCCGGTGTCGTGCCATCCGTTGATTGGCGGCGAGGTGGTGAGGTATTCGTTCACTTTTTGGAACCGCTCCATCACGGCGGCAGGTCCGGTCAGCACTCCCGACGCCACGACGCGGTCGCGCGCCTCTCCCAACGCCGCCGCGCTCCAGAGCGTGATGGTCCCGAACGCGAGCGTGGCCGCGATCCGTATACGAACATGGCGCTTATCCGTTCGGGTCCAAGCGCCTGCCACCCATGCCCCGAGGACGGCCAGAGGCGCTGCGACATCCGGCAGTCGTGTCTCCGGCGCTTCACGCACAAGCGACTGTCCGATGATGACGCACAGAACAATCAGCATGCCGACAATGGCGTTGGCGCCGTCCATTGCCTCGTGGGCGTCCGCCCGACGGCGAATCAGCGTCAGGGTCGCCACGACTGGCAGTGCCAGTGTCACGTAGTAGAGCCACGCGACCGCGTTGCTGAACGTGAGCACGCCCGGCGCGATCCGCATCCTCAGGACCGGAATCTGCCGCTGAGCCCGCCGAAACGGCGACTCTCTGATGGCGAGTTCCGCCCGCGCTGTATCGATGCCGTGCGTGTCGTCGACCAGTGAATCGCGGAGGAGCGCCGCGATGGTGCCCCGGTCCGTGTTGGTCATGACATAGGACCATGTAGCGCCGTCGTCGGGAATCGGGCGCGACAAACCGTATTGGCGCTCCCGGTCACGTCGCATCTCGTTGCTTATGTCAGCTTTCCATCGGACGTTGACGCGCCGCTCTGGGGGTGGGTCGATTTGGACCAGCGGCTGCGTCCAATCGAAGCGGACGGGAGGTGTGTTCATCCGCAACGTCGTGACTTCGCGTGCTTGTGGTGTCAGGCCAGCAAGGTAGCGGGGAACACCGACGACGGACTGGATGAAGACGACGAACGGCAGGACGAGCACGATGGTGACGCCGCTGTATACGCCCAGCGCATACGCCAGGGGGCCCACGCCGGCCGCGGATCCCGGCCAGTGCAGCAGGATCAGAAACACCGTGACGGCTATGCCGATCTGGGCGCCATGGTCATGACGGAAGAGGAAGGCCACCGCGGTTGCTGCGCCGATCAGGGAGAGGTTAGCGGCCGTGCGTCGAACCTGGTATCGCCAAGCGCAGCCGATCGCGAGGACGAACAGGAACACCTTCGGGTAACCGTACAGGCGGGGGAAGGTCGCCACTGCAACAGCCGCTGCCGCGGTGCCGATGATCCACGATCGCGTGAGGCGGCTTGCGAGCACGTAAACCAGCGCAGATCCGAGGGCCATGAAAATAATGGTCAGCACCGCTTCCCCCAGCAGCGTTCCGCCGGCGAGATACAGCGCTGCGGCGGAGGCATAGTGGTGGAGGAACAGGCCGGGGTCGAAGAAGTCGCGCACGGGAACGTCGCCGAGCAGAATCTGCCGGGCCCGCGAGAGCGGCACGAACTGATCGTTGGTGAAATTGACGGTCAGCCAGCGGTACGCGAACACCGCCGCGAACGTCACGAGCGCCCCTGCCCACAAAGAGGCTCGCGACAGGTGTCGGCGATCAATCGTCTTCGTCATGTGGCCACGGAGACTGGTCGACGCAGAATCCGTCCAGCTACCACGGCTAGCGGCGCCGCGGCAAAGCTCAATAAAGCGCCCATCTTCGTTTGCGCCAATGCCGTACCCTCCGGAAACGCCGCGGTGGCAAAAAACAGTGACACGGTGAACCCAATCGACGCGGCGATGCCGAGTGTCAGCAGATCGCCGAGATGAAGTCCCGGCGGAAGGCGTCCGCCCACAAGGCGCGCGGCACCTGCGAAGAACAGGATGCCGAGTGGTTTACCCACCAGCAGCGCGGCGAGCACGTAGTAGGTCCCGGGTCCAATCTGCGCGAACGGCACGCCGGCGTTCGCGAATCCGAACAGCAGGAGCACGAGTTGGACAGGCGTTGCCCACCAATGCTCGAAGCGGTTCAGCGTGTCGGGTTGTCGCCCCTCCCGCGGGTCGAAGATCCCGAAGTCGCGGGGACTGTGCGGCATGAACGGGACGATCGGCACCAGCGCCAGCGCCGGATGAAAGCCGCCAAAGTACAGCGCGGCCCACGATAGGGTCCCGGGGCCGATCACGTACGGCCAGAAGCTACGGCTTCCGCGGCGGCGCAGCCACAGCGCCAGGACGATCGCGGCAGACATCAATATCACTAGTGACGGAAGCGACAGGGTTCCTGAGGGGTAAAAGACCGCCAGGATAATCAGCCCGAGCGCGTCGTCGGCAATCGCGAGCAGCAAGAGAAATGGGATCGCCGGATGGCCAGCTTGGAATATGAGGCGGGCAATCATTGCGGAGAACGCGATGTCGGTTGCGCACGGGATTGCCCACCCCCGGATCAACTCGGCCGGTCCCAGAGCTGAAGCCAGGCTCAGATAGATGAGCGCAGGGGCTACCATGCCGCCGACCGCCGCCGCCAACGGCGACGCCGCGCGACTCGGAGACGCGAGTGCGCCTCCGGGGAGTGTCGCCTCGAACACTTCCTTCGCGGCCAGCGCGAAGAAGAACACCATCCCGACGTCATTGACCCAGAAATGCAGCGGATGGGCGACGGCGTCATAGCTCTCGAGGTCCAGATTGGCCCACGCCACGGCCAGCGCGGTACCCGCTATGAGCAGAAGCGAGTTGTCAAGGACGAGTCTGGCGAGACGCGAAGCAGCGTGAGTCATCTACGGGGTCTCGAGGCCAGCCTTTAGAAGCACGTGCCTCCTCTCGCACACTACTGGCCGGCCTCAGGGATTAGGGGATGTGGCGCTGACGTGCGCCGAGAAAGAATGGTCGCCAGCTGCAGCCTCCTGGTCTCGCGACCACGAGGATGGCGGCCCGACCATCCCGATTCCTGCAGCGGACGTTTCCGCTGCACCCTCAAGTTCGTGACGGAACAAGTATACGCTGCTGCCGAGCGTCCAAAGTATCTCGACCTGCTCGGAGACGCCCTACCTGTACATCTGGCATCATCTCCTCCACAACCCGCACGCGTTGCTGATCAGGGGCGCACTGCTGTTCAAACCGAACGTCGTCGTGACGAGTGTGCCGTTTCACCTGGGGCGTCGTCCCTACAAATCAGCGAACCGATAGCCGACCCAGGGTTCGGTCAGGATGTATTTCGGCGATGCCGGGTTGGGCTCGATTTTCTTGCGCAGGGAGCCAATCAAGACTCGCAGGTGTTCGGGTTGATCGCCGGCGTGCGGTCCCCAGATCGCTTTCAGAATTGTGCGGTGGGTCAGGACCCGGCCCGGAGACTGCGCCAGATACGTGAGCAGCTCGAATTCCTTCGGGGTCAGGCGGACCTCGTCGCCATTACGCAGGACTCGGAAGCGCTCGCGATCAATCACCAGCTCTCCGCGGACGATCGGTTCGCCCGCCGGCGACGGACTCTCCACGCGCCGCAATGAGGCGCGTATGCGCGCGAGCAGCTCTTCGGCCCCAAACGGTTTCGTGACGTAGTCGTCAGCTCCAGCATCCAGAGCGCGTACTTTGTCTCCCTCCGCGCCTCGCGCTGAGAGCACCAGAATCGGGACGCTCGACGACTGCCGCACGGCCACGCAGACGTCGACGCCGTCGATGTCCGGGAGGCCGAGATCCAGGACGATCACGTCTGGCTTGTCGCGGCCCACAGTCTCGAGCGCGGCACGCCCAGTCATGGCAGAGAACACGTCGTATCCTTTCGCGCGCAGCAGCGGGGCGACCGTGCCAATGATGTTTGGTTCGTCGTCAACGATTAGGACGCGTGCGGCCATGACTTACGAGGCGACCGTGGCGGCACGTATCGATCCGGGCACCGCCATCGAGAACATCGCGCCGGCTCCTGGCGCATTCTCCGCCCAGATTCGGCCGCCGGCGGCAGACAACAATCCTCGCGTGATTGAGAGGCCCATGCCGGTGCCAATGGTCGTCGCCTGCCTGGCGCTGCGGCCCCGGTAGAAGCGCTCGAACAGATGCGCCAGCTCACCCTGATCGAGACCGGGTCCCTGGTCGGTCACCGAAAGATGCAGACCATCCCCCATGATCTGAGCGCGCACCAGAATCGGGCGGTCGACCGGGGAGTAATGGGCAGCATTCTCGATCACGTGCGCCAGAGCAACCGATGTGAGGCGCGGGTCGATCTCGACTTCCATCTCGGCATCGGCCTCGACGCTCAGCGCGTGCCCCTCCACCGCGAGCCTCACGTGTGCGAGGGCGGCGTCGACGACGTCTGCCGGGGTGACCCACTGCTTTTCGATGCGGATCGCCTCGGCGTCGATGCGCGCCATGTCGAGGATGTCCTGGAACAGGCGCGTCAGCCGCTCCAGTTCCGTCATG
This sequence comes from Vicinamibacteria bacterium, assembly GCA_025938035.1. Next base: position 10,681 of record JAICQE010000025.1, on the reverse strand, counting down.
GCCGCACCGGCCTGTGCCCGACGCTCTTCCGCGGGAAGCTCGCTGCGCAGGTTCTCCACCGCAACGGTGATGGCGGTCAACGGGGTACGCAAATCATGGCTGAGGGACGCGAGCAGCGTGGCGGCGAGGTCGGCCTTCTGCCGCACCAGCGAGGCGGCGTCGCGCTCGACCAGGAACTGGGCTCGTTCGACCGCAATGGCGACGACGCCAGCCACAGCGTCGAGCGTGCCGATATCGAGCGTCGACGAGGCCACGGCGAGCAGACCGACGGCCTTCGTCCCATGTCGGAGCGGGACGACGACGTCGTCGTGCCGTTCTCCGACACGGAAATGCCCGCCGTGGGCGCGTTGCCGGGCATCGAACTCGCGCGTCCCGCGCGCCCTGGCGAGAGCTGTGTTGAGCGTGTTGACGTCGAGAACGAGCTCCTCGGCTCCACCCTGGGAGATCTGCCAGCCGTGATCGCCAGGGAGGCAGACGGCGACTCGTGCGAGCTCGAAACGACGAGCCACCTGCCGGGCGAGTATCTCGATCGCGCCGGCGGTCTCCGTGGTGAGCAGCACGTCGCGCGTCAAGTCGAAGAGCTGTGTGACTTCGTTCCGCCGGGCAATCGCCTCGCGCGTCCGATCTTGTGCGGCCGCCGACAAATTGCTGGCGATGACCGCCACCACGAGGAATGCGAATAGGGCAATCCAGTTCTGCGGGTCGGCGATCGTCAACGTGCCCAAGGGAGGGAGGAAGAAGAAGTTGAGCGCCAGCATCGCCAGAAGCGAAACAGCGATAGCGGTCCTCAGCCTGGCGAGTGTGGCAGCGGCAAGGACCGCGAGAAGCAGCGCCAGTGCCGCCGTCGTCGGGCTGACGTTCGGCAGCGCCTTCAACGCAACGGTCACCGCCCCAATCGCGCCGACGCTGCTACCGAAAACGACGATCTCGTGTGCCCGGTTTTGGCGAAACATCAACTCACACCAGATTCTGCCACTTGCACGACAGCAACCGCGCCGCGCTCGTCAACTTCTTACGGACTCTTTATGCTTTTTTTACGCGGGCGGCGCGTACGGTGGCGGAAACGGACATGCAAACTGTCACGTCGTTCCGCGCCTCCGCCGTCGAGCCCGAGCTAATCAACGCCATCGCCGCGGAGTATCTCGCACTCGAGCAAATGCGAACCTATCGGCGGCTGTTTGTGATTCGATTCGGTCTGCTCGCGTTCACTCTTGCCATCGTCGGATTCGGCCTTCACTGGCTGCCGACGGCAGGGGCGTGGGCCGCGGTCGGGTTGTGCAGTGTCGCTCCGGCATGGGCGTGGGTGGCCGAATTAAGGCACGACCGCCGACTCGCGCGATCCCTCGAGCTCACCGCGGGGCCCGGAGTGTCGTCGCGCCGCGGGCGTAAGAAAGTCATAAAAAGTTCATAAGTACGAGCGCCCGCGTCCCGTTTGTCTCACGACGTCCTCCCATAATCGAGAAGTTGCCAAATTCGCGCGTTCGCGAAGCGGGGGAACCACCGGAGTGCTTTCGACCTCCTGGGGCGTATCCGTCACGCCGAAGCCCACAAGGCGGAGGCGGACGGTAGAGGACTCCAACCTCGAGCCCGTCAGCTAACCCCGTCGGCGATTGGAGGTCGAGTGCCAGCTGATTCCGCGCCTTCCGAACCGAAGACCTCTGCGCACATAACCCCCGGGCCGACCCGGCTCCTGCCGCTCACCCTCACGGCCCTTGGCGTCGTGTACGGGGACATCGGAACGAGTCCGCTGTATGCCATTCGCGAGTGCTTCTTTGGTTCGCACGCGGTAGCGCCAACCGTCGAAAACGTGCTCGGTGTGCTGTCTCTGATCATCTACGCACTGGTGCTCGTCATCTCGATCAAGTACGTGCTGATCGTGATGCGTGCAGACAATCAAGGCGAGGGGGGCATTCTTGCGTTGACCGCGCTCGTGCCCGGCAAAGGGCGTGAGCGCATTGGCGCCTCGCGCCTGGCCGTCGGGCGGCCGATCCTGATTGCGCTGGGCATTTTCGGGACCGCGTTGCTCTACGGCGACGGCATGATCACGCCTGCCATTTCGGTGCTCGGTGCGATCGAAGGTCTCGAGGTTGTGACCCCGTTGTTCGAACCGTACGTGGTGCCAGTCACCGTGGCAATTCTTGTTGGCCTCTTTGCGATCCAGAGATTCGGGACGCACCGGGTCGGCGGCCTTTTCGGACCCATCGTGATCATGTGGTTCCTCACCATTGCCGCGCTCGGGATCATCTGGATCGTCCGCGCCCCGGCGGTTCTGGGCGCGTTCGATCCGCGTCACGCGTTGACGTTTTTCGAGGCCAACGGATTTGCGGGTTTTGCCGTGCTTGGGGCGGTGTTTCTGGTCGTCACCGGCGGCGAGGCGCTCTATGCCGACATGGGCCACTTTGGCAGGAGGCCGATTCGTCTGGCGTGGTTCTCGCTGGTTCTCCCCGCGCTGGTCATCAATTACCTGGGGCAAGGTGCTCTGGTGCTGCTCGATCCCCAGACCGAGCACCCGTTCTTCCGGCTGGCTCCCTCGTGGGCGTTGCTGCCACTCGTCGGCATTTCGACGGCGGCTGCCATCATTGCGTCGCAGGCGCTGATTTCTGGCTCGTTCTCCATCACCCGCCAGGCGATCCAACTGGGGTTGGCGCCACGCCTGGACGTGGAGCACACGTCGGCCCGCGAAATGGGGCAGATCTACGTGCCGCAGGTGAACTGGGCGCTCATGGTTGCGACGGTGCTCATTGTGATCGGCTTCGGATCGTCGGGCGCCGTGGCGTCGGCGTACGGTATCGCCGTCACCCTGACGATGGTCATCACCGTGTTGCTGCTGTACATCGTGCTGACCGAGCGCTGGCGCTGGCCCAAACCGGCAGCGCTCGCGGTCATGCTTCTCTTCCTGACAATCGACCTGGCATTCTTCGGCGCGAACGCCTTGAAGCTGCTGCAAGGCGGATGGGTCACGCTCGCAGTCGCGACGATTCTCTTTACGTTCATGACGACGTGGAGGACCGGTCGCCGGCTGGTTGCCGAGCGTTTGGCCGCCCGCGCGCTGCCGCTGAGCGAATTCGTTGCGACGGTCGAGGCGACACATCCGGTCCGTGTGCAAGGTACCGCCGTGTTCATGACCGCACAGCCGACTGGAACACCCCCGGCACTTGTCCACAACATGCAATACAACAGGGTGCTTCATGAGCGTGTGGTCATCCTCACCGTATCCACAGCGCAGCGTCCGCATGTACCCGACGAGGAGCGAGTCGCGACCGAGCCGCTGGGGCACCACATGTTCAACGTGCGCGTGCAATACGGGTTCATGGAAGATCCCGATGTACCGGAGGCGTTGGCGCAGGCGCGAGAGGAAGGGTTGGACATCGACCTCGACGACGTGACGTACTTCCTGGGACGGGAGACGATCATCGTCGCGCGACGGAGGGGAATGGCGATCTGGCGGGAGAAGCTGTTCGTCCTGATGGCTCGCAACGCCGTTCGCGCGACGGCCTTCTTCCGACTGCCGCCCGAACGTGTCGTCGAACTTGGCGTACAGGTGGAGATGTAGATATGTGGCGCGAAGTGTGCAAGTTTCTCGCCGGCGCGCTGTTCGCGGGCTCCATCGCGAACGGGTACCTGTGGTTCGTGGGCGCGTCCCTGCCCTTCATGGGTTACACAATCTCACCGGCGGTCTTTGGCCTCCGAGCCGCCGTGGGCGTGGTGTTCTGCGTCGCCTTCTTCTACTTCGGGTGGCTGCGGAAGACGTCAGCGGTGGCGCGATAGGACGAAGAAGAATTCACCTCTTCCGTGGACAACCATCACGGTTGCCGCCGGACAACTTCGTAGTCACCGGGCCGTGTTCCTTCGCGAACCACCCAGCCTGGTGAGGCTTTGAATATCCATCCGTCTCCGGCAACCGACGCCTCGTCACGGCGTACGGGTACCGGCACACGCCGGAAGGCGCCATCGCTTTGGACGAGAACGCCTTTTTCTGCTTCCAGCGTGCCCCAGTCCCCTGAAAAGCGGTAGGCGCCGAAATATACCGTTCCGACGCCTGGAATGGTCACCGCGCCTCGGGCATCGAAGCTGCCTGCGCCTCTTCCAGGAAGAAGAAGTACTGGACCGTCGACAAAACGCCGGCGCAGCTCGGCGAACCGTTCCTGCCGCTGTTGCTCGCGTTGCTGTTCGGAAGCGCGGAGCTCTGCACCGCCGTATCGGGTGGCAATCGCCGCGACGTTATTGGCCGGCTGAACTGCGAGCGCACGCATCACGAGCGCCGCGAGATCGTCGGTGCCACGCACCCTTTGTCTCCAGCCCGGAGACGACGCATCGAGCAGCAGGCCGTAGGCCGGACCGGACGCGTACGCAAACGTGCGCACGAAGCTTTCCTGGGTTTCGGCAGCGGCCAGCTGGTCGAGCGCGCTCGCGATGGCCTCGGCGGGTGATGGTGCCGCGAGCACTGTGCCGGTATACGATGCGAGACCTTCCGTGATCTCGGCGGCGCGCTCGCTTTCGACTCCGGCAGGGTAGAGCATACGCCGAACCTGGCGGAAGGCGAGCGCCTCGCGAACGGCCACATTGCGCGACTCTCCCGATTCTCGGAGCGCGCGTGCGAGTGCGCGCCACTCGAGCCGCAGCCAATAGCGTCCATCCACCCCGTCGAGATGCTCGCTCGCCGCGGCCGAGACCGTCAGTCCGAGCCGTGGTTGGACGGCGTGGAACAATTCGTGGAGCATCAGCTCATTGCGGCCGCGCGGGGTGTCGTTGATCAGAAAATCCCAGGCGTACGCGCCCCACGTCGCACCGCCCCACTCGAGGGGGGCGTTCACGAGACCGATCAGCTGCGGGCGAGCCCGCTCCGGGGCGGGCTGGCTGGTGGCGAACGTCCGCGTTCGCATGTCACCGATCACCATCGGTGCGCACACCGTCACGCCCCATAAACGGCCGCCGTCGCGCTCGCAGAGCTCCCGGACTTCCTTGAAGAATTCCTGCGCGCGTTGTTGATCGACCTGCGCCACTGCCGGCGGCGCGACAGGCATCACGACACAAAAAAGAATTGCTGCCCTCCGTGCGGGTGTTCGCAAATCGTCCTCCGCGTTCACTCGAGATGCGCGATTCTAGCTGGAGTCGGTATTTGGCGCTCGTTTGACACTAGATCCGGCGCTAACAATATTGGGCACCAATCGCTTTACCACTGGCCTCGTCATCGCTGGTGGCCCGTTCAATTGGTTCATAAACCGGGCCGACAACTTATAGCGACGCTTCGGGTGTCACCGCAGCGGCCGTGCAGAGTATTTCCTTCAGCCGAGACTCCAATTCAGCAACGAACTCGACGTTAGGGACGTTCCAGTTCGTCCCAGGAATTACCGTCACCACTGTTCGGTCCGCGAACATCTGATAGTGCAAAGCGAACATCTGCTGATTGGGCAGTCGGACGCCCGGACGTCCGACGACCGGCACTTCCGCACATACACGGGGATGAGAAATCGTGATCCACTGCTGAAACAGGCGCAGATTCTTGACGCGAAGACGCCGCAATCGCAGGATGCCCGAGGTGGCTGCCATAATCGCCGCTCGACCTCGCCGTCCTTTCGTCGCCATGAAGAGACTCCCTAGATGAGACGCAGGAAGCGCCGATCGCGCTCGGCGACATTCCCGTCTCTGCGATTCGATCGCGGCGTTAAGCAGGACGTGCCTCGGACCGCCAGCGGATGTGTTCGGCCACTCCCGCACGAAATCCTGTAGTTCCTCCGTGTCAAGAGCGACTTTCGTCACATCCATGTATCGGTAGCGTGACAGCGACACGTACTGTGAGATTTGTGCCGGCCGTCTCGACAGACGCGCGATTGTGAGCGCAAGGGCCGCCACAAACGACTCGACGGGCCGCAAGCCGCAGTGCTCAAACCGCCGTCTGCCGCACTCCGGGATCTCGAACGTCGATGGCTGATGGTCGACGATGCGCATGACCTCACGACTTACAGCGCTCAGGTCGAGCCCCCGGAGATCCCAGGGGAGCTCGCGTCCCTGCACCTTGAGCTCGCCTCCGGCGGGCATCCGGCTGGACGGCCTGGGCAGCATCAGCCTTTCAGCGCGTCGCCGGATCTCGGCGCTTGCGCGAATCATCACGTCGCCGTCCAGATACGCTGCCCAGTTGAAGACCAGGCACGCACGCGAGTTCCCGAACACCACCATCTGGAGCGCGGATTGATGCCAGCGGTTCGCACAATTGCCGCTGTGCGCAATCCGTGCCGCCTCAGCATAGGAACCGGGCTCATAGCCGAAATCGAGGCATACAGTGAGCAACGTGTCCCTGAGTGTGGAGAGCGACCTGGCGTTCCCCGGCCGTGCCCACAGCTCCCGAAAAAGGCGCAGCTGCGTCGCGTCAGACGACGATGACAGGAGTGGAATCGTGACGACCTCGCTTGGAACCGGCCGCGCGCGGCTGTCGTTCCACACAGCTTCGAAGAGTTCTGCGATGGTCGCGATCAGTTCTGCGCCGCGCACATCGGGCAGTGATGCGACGTAAATCCGACGATTCGCAAGGATGGAAACCGTCCTCGAATCCACGTTCCGGAAGAGTCTGAAGCTGCGGCCATCGAACGCGACGCATGTGCCGAACAGATTGACGTATTGACGCATCTCGTTGGCGTGTCCGTTCACGCCGTCGGCGGGTACATCTCCAGCGTACAGAGCCGTCTTGAAGTCGAGATACGCGGCGACGAGCGCTGCCGCCCTGACCGCCGGTGACGTATCAGTCGCGGCGTCGCCGAGCGCTGCCGTCGCGTTCTGAAGCGGCCCACAGGTGCTCATGCGCATGTGCGTCCACTTCAGCCGATCGCCCAATGACGTTGTGAGTGACGCGTGGAATGCCTCATATCCGGATACGCGATAGAGCACTCGCAGGCATCGCATCGTCAGCGTGTCGCTGTGTACCCCCTTTGGTGCGAAGCACTCGAGAAAGGACTCGAATGGCGAGGCCTCGGGTAAAGGCGGCAGCGGCGGTTCCGGACACCCTGAATAGTCCTGATAAACCGGCGCACGACTTCCCATCAGCATTTCCTCACATCGACGTCACCATGCGGCGCGACGTCGAACGCAGATTACTTCGCGGTGCCCCGCGGTTCACGCTCTTCAATCGCACGAACTGACGTACTAATCGCGGCGACGTCTGTCTCGGCGTCCGGCGATGCTAGAGTGCGCCCTGCGGCCGCGTCGATTCGGCTGACGCTCTGTATCGGAGGAGGCAACAGTGCCAGCGCGCCGCACAGTACGTAGACCGCGATTGTCCGGACTTTCGAGGAAGGAAGGTGCCTGGTGAGATCTTCATTACAACTCGCCCAGCGGGCGTTCTTCGGTGTACTCGCGGCCGTCGGCTTCGGGTACCTCAATACAAGTACGTTGTCAGCAGAGAACTGCGCGTTTCAATGCGGAGGATGCGCAATCTGGTACGTGGCCTGCGATAGCTGCTCCGGATCCGGTTGCGACACAATTGGTCTCAACTGCGACGGCGCGTGCTGGAATTGTTACGACGGGTCGCAGGGGTGCGCCTCCTGACGTCGGCGTCCGGCGCGTCGAGCCGTCGGTAGTAACGAGGGGTTCGTCGGTTAGGCCGGCGGAGTTCTTGGACGCTGATCGCCGGACGCGCGGCTGAACGCGCGTTCGGCGGGTTGCGATGTCATCACCGACGGGATCCCGTGCCAGAGTCTTCGCGTGGCGCGCCCGCGCCTGAAAGCTCCGCTCCTCCTGATAGCTGACCTGCGTCATTTGACTCCGCAGGCGTTTGAAACCATCCTGGAATACCAGCGGAGGGCTCATGATTCGTCTACGCTGTCTATTGTCCCCCGTGATCGCGCTTGGACTGGCGGCAGCTGTCTGGGCACAGGTCGATAGACCGACGTTCGACGTGGTCTCGGTTAAACGGAACACATCCAACGGCGGCAGCTTCAGCGCGGGTCCACGGCCGGGCGGCGTGTACCAAGCAACCAACGCGCCGGTTTCCGTGTTCATCATCTTTGCGTATGACATTCGCGACTATCAGCTCGTTGGTGGCCCCCGCTGGCTGCGAACGGATCGGTTCGATATTTCAGCGCGCGCCGGACGCGACGCCTCCACCTCGGAACTGCGGCTGATGGTGCAGTCACTGCTCGAAGAACGATTCAAGCTCGTTGCGCGCAGAGCTCAACGCGACATGGCCCACTTCGCCGTCGTACTCGCGCGCACGGATGGACCCTTGGGGCCTGGTCTGACGCGGGTCGGAGATGATTGCGCAGCGGCAACCGCACAGGCCGCGACGCCCTCAGCAGCTGCGGCGAAATCCGACGATAAGCCACTGGCCGTCCCACTACTCATGCTGCCCCCCGGTGGCCGCTGCGGGCCGATTTCCGGAATTGCGGATCTGGCTTCGAGAGTTCTGCAAGCCCCTGTCGTCGACAAGACAGGCTTGACCGGTAATTGGCAATTCGTGTTGCGTTTCGGATCGGCCATTGGCGAATCGTTTGGCATGCCTCTGGCGGCCGGGGCAGCGGAACCGGGTATGCCCTCCTTTTCTACAGCACTGCAAGATCAGCTCGGCCTCAAACTGGCGCGGGTCGAGGGGCCCGTCGAGGTGCTCGCAGTCGAGTCCATCGACCAGCCGGGCGAGGACTGACCGCGATATCATCCCCCGTGGGTTTTTGCCCGGAGGTTCTGCCATGAGACGTCTGCCTGCCGCACTCGCGGGGCTTGCCGCAACCGCCATCTTCGTCGCACCCGTGCTCGCGCACCACAGCATGTCCATGTTCGACACGTCCAAGGAGGTCCTGATCAAGGGGACGGTCGCACGGCTTGAATGGAAGAACCCGCACATCTACCTGATCGTCGAGACGGTCGGCGAGGACGGCAAGCGGCAACTCATACAAGGTGAAGGTCTCGCCATCACGCAGGCGCTCGTCGATGGCCTCCAGAAGGACGACCTCAAACCCGGCATGCCGGTTGTCATGCGCGCCAACCCCAATCGCTCGGGGCCGGCCAGGACGGTACGCGTGCTCGACGTCACGACGCAGGACGGCGAGATTCACCCGTTCTACGCGGCCAATTCACGTACCCGCACGCTGACGCCGGCGAAGTCGCTTGACGGCAACTGGGCGCCGTCCCGGCAGTCGATGACCGCCGCCTGGGGCGCGATTCTGAAGTGGCCGATCACGCCGGCGGGCCGCGCCATCCAGAAGCAGGCCAAAGCCGACGGGCTCTGCTTCCTCGAGCCGACGCCGTTCCTCGCGACGCTCGACGAGCTGCGCACCATCCGCGTCAGCCGGAACGAGGTCGTGTTCAACTACAACAACTCAGGTGATTTCGCGGTGCGAACCGTGCGTCTCAATGCGAGTCATCCTGCCAACATCAAACCCTCGATCCTCGGACACTCGACCGGCAAGTGGGAGGGGGAGACGCTCGTGATCGACACCATCGCGTACGAGCCCAACCCCTCCGGCATTTTCATCAACATACCGTCGGGGCCGCGGAAGCGTACCGTCGAGCGGCTCACACTGACGGACGATCGCACGCGACTGCGTTACGAGACCACGGTGGAGGACCCCGAATATCTTGAGAAGCCGGCCAGCTTCACGATGTTGTGGGATCACCGACCTGACCTGAAGCCTTCTCCGCGTTCCGAGGTCTGCGATCCGGCGATCGCGCGCAGATATCTCGAATACTAGAACGCGGCGCGGACTGCGAGCCCAATCGGCCGCGTCCGTGAGACCGCGCGGCGATCCGCACGATATACTGAGTCATCCACGGCGCGACCTCCGCATGATCCACGGATTCACTCTCTGGCTGACCGGTCTTTCCGGGGCGGGCAAGTCCACGCTCGCCAGCGCGGTCGCCGCCGTGCTCGCGGCGCGCGGCCTGCGCGTCGAGATCCTCGACGGTGACGACGTTCGAACAAAACTGAGCCAGGGGCTCGGATACTCGAAGGAGGATCGGGACATCAATGTCCGGCGGATCGGCTTCGTCGCGCGGCTGCTCTCGCGCAACGGCGTCGTTGCCATCACCGCTGCCATTTCGCCGTACCGCGACATTCGCGCCGCCGTGCGGGCCCAGCACGAGTCGCCCTTCATCGAGGTCTTCGTCGATTGCCCGCTGCCGGTGCTGGTCGAGCGCGATCGGAAAGGACTCTACGCGCGGGCACTGCGCGGTGAGATCGCGCACTTCACGGGCATCAACGATCCGTACGAACCGCCGGATGCCGCCGATGTCATCGTTCGAACCGATCGGCAGACGGTGGATGAATCGGTGAGCGCGATCGTCCGCGAGTTGGAGCGCCGGGGCCTGATCGGGCGCGCGGCGGCGGCGGACTCGTCGCTCGTCGAGATCTAATTCGGCAGTTCTCTCAGCACGTCGGCAGCATGGCGTGCGCCGTCGAAGCTGGTTTTCAGGTTCAGTGCCTGCTGCAGTGACTGGCGCGCCGCCCGCGATTCACCCCGCTTCGCGTAGGTGCAGGTGCCCTGTCTGACGCTGCGGGCGGGTGATTTCGCTTGCGCGTACGACGATGCGCGCGGTTTCAGTTCCGCCGGCCCATGAGGAGCGCTGCGGCCTGAGCGTAGGTGCGGTTGGCCGCCTGCGTGAAGATGATCGACGACGGGTGCTCGATCATCTCGCGATCGATCTCGTAGCCGGGATGCACGGGCATGCAGTGCATGATGGCCGCATGGCTGCCCTG
>JAICQE010000124.1 GCA_025938035.1 Vicinamibacteria bacterium | reverse complement strand
GTCCCGCCGTCGGCCAGCTCGAAGCGCCCGCGGCGCATGCGGTCGGCGCCGGTGAACGCGCCCTTCTCGTGGCCGAACAGCTCGGATTCGAGCAGGTTCTCCGACAGCGCGGCGCAGTTGACCTTCACGAACGGGCGCGCTTTCCGGTTCGATCGCTGATGAATCGCCCGCGCCACCAGTTCCTTGCCGACGCCGCTCTCGCCGCGGATCAACACCGTGACGTCGCTGTCGGCGACCTGGTCGATGATGAGCGCGACGTGGCGCATGGCGGGGCTGTCGCCCCAGCCGATGAACGCGTCGCTCTGATCGTCGCTCAGCTGCTGCCGCAGATCGGTCAGCTCGTTGACCAGGCGGCTGCGTTCGATCGCCTGGCGGATTGCCGCGTCGAGCGCGATTTCGCCGAGCCCTTCGGGATCATCGGGCTTGACGACATAGTCGGCGGCGCCGAGGCGCACGGCCTCGACGATGGTCTGCGCCTGCTCGCGGCCCGACAGCATGATGACCTGCAGTTCCGGACGCGCGGCCTTCAGCGCCTTGAGCGTCTGAATGCCGTCCATGCCTGGCATGGCCACGTCGAGCAGAACGATGTCGGGCGGCTCGCCCTGACGGATCGCAGCGACGATCTCGTCGCCGCGCGTATACGAGCGGGCTTCGTAGCCGCGAACGCCGAGAAACGTGCGCAGGTATCCGGCGAAACCTGAATCGTCGTCGACGACGGCGATCGACGGACGTCGCTGATCGGTAGCGGCAGGGGAGGGCGGCGCGGACGGACCGGTGCCAGCGACTGTGGTCATCGGGTCGATATCCTTGTCTTCACTCACGTGAGGGGTAAACGAAGTGCCGACGTGGCGCGCGCGTGTGGACCGCTGCCGGACCAGACCGCGCCGCCGTGAGCCTCGATGACGCGGCGTGCGACGGGGAGCGCGAGGCCGAGACCGCCGCGCCATTCATCGAACGCCGACGGCGAGGCGACGGCGCCGCGCTCGAGTTCATCCAGCGCGCTTTCGTCGCCGATCGCTAGGACGCCCCACGCCGGATTGACGGTTCCGGCGGAGCACCGCGCGACGATGACACCTGGTTCCACCCGCTCACGCATTGCCGACTGCATCAATGCTTTCACGGCCGCGGCGATTCGCGCGCGATCGCCGGTCACCATGACCGGGGTCACTGCGCGTGGCTCGAGATGCACGCCGCGGTCGTCACCGTCATGCAACCCGCTCGCCAGCTCCGCCACGAGCCCGGAAAGGTCGAAGTCCTGGCGCGCGAACGCGACGTCTCCGCCTTCGAGTTTGCCGAACTCACTCATCTCGGCGACGAGCGTGCCAAGCCGTCCGCACGATCGATCGGCCTCTTCGAGCATCCTTTTCTGCTTGTCCGTCAGCGGACCGGCCTGTTCGCGCAGCAGCATACGCAAATAGCCGGCGACGACGGTGACCGGCGTTCGGAGCTCATGCACGGCCAGGGAAATCGCTCGCGGCAGGACCCCGTCTCCGCCCACATCGTGTTCGACAGCCATGCGCCGGCCTCTGGGATTCGTGTTGGTTCCGGACAGCCGCGCTTTGCGGCTCGACCGTGCTGGAAACGCCCGTGCTGCCACGGTACCACGTGCGGTCGGAATTCAGACCTCGGCCGTAGTCCCCTTCCGGCCGGTTGCTCCTATAATTTCTATATATGGTGATCAGGAAGGCGTCTGACGTCCGCTCGTCGGAAATCACTCCCAAGAGCGTCTATTTACGCCGCCGGGAGTTCCTGCAGGCGTCTGCGGCCGCGCTTGTCGCGGCGGGATGTTCGGCATTGCCCGGCCTGGAGGCGCAGACGCGCGTCAAGCTGAAAGGCCCGATTAAAAAGAGCTCGTTCAGCACGACCGAAAAAGTCAATCTGTACGAGCACGTCACCGGCTACAACAACTTCTACGAGTTCGGCACCGGCAAGGACGAACCGAAGGTCAACGCCCGGAACTTCAGGACCACGCCGTGGACGCTTGAAGTCGAAGGCCACGTCGCCAAGCCGGCCACCTACCAGCTCGAAGACTTCATCAAGCCGTTCGCGCTCGAGGAACGCATCTACCGGATGCGCTGCGTCGAGGCATGGTCGATGGTCATCCCCTGGGTCGGCATTCCGCTGAAGGACGTCATCGATCGCGTCCAGCCGACGGGGAAGGCGCAGTTCGTCGAGTTCGTGACACTCCACGACGTGGGCCGCATGCCGATGCAGCGCCGCGAGGACGTCCTCGATTGGCCGTACGTGGAAGGTCTGCGTCTCGACGAAGCAAAGCACCCGCTGGCGCTGCTCGCCGTCGGGATCTACGACGAAGTCATGCCGCCGCAGAACGGCGCGCCGATCCGGCTCGTCGTGCCGTGGAAGTACGGCTTCAAGGGCGGCAAGTCGATCGTGAAGATGCGGTTCGTCGACAGACAGCCGCGCAACACGTGGCAGGTGATGCAGCCGAGCGAATACGGGTTCTACGCCAACGTGAATCCCAACGTCGATCATCCGCGCTGGAGCCAGGCGCGGGAGCGGCGGCTGCCGGACCTGCTGGCGACAACGCGCACGCAGATGTTCAACGGCTACGCCGACCAGGTGGCGAGCCTGTACTCCGGCCTGGACCTCCGCAAGAATTATTGAAACCGATCACGATGCTCAAGGCGGCGGCGTTCGCCGCCGCCCTCACTCCCGCGGCGGCGCTCGCGTACCGGTTCTACCGATTCCTTTACGCTCAGGACTTCGACGCCCTCACGGCCAACCCCGGTGACTACCTCACCGACCAGACCGGCACGTGGACACTGACCATGCTGGTCATCTCGCTGTGCGTCACGCCGTTGCGCCGGCTGACGAAATGGAATGAGTTGATCAGGCTGCGGCGCATGCTCGGGCTGTTCGCATTTTTCTACGCCACGCTCCATATGCTCACGTGGCTGGTGTTCTTTCATTTCTTCGATCTGGATGCGATGGTCAAGGACGTGGCCGAGCGGCCGTACATCACCGTTGGGATGGCGACGTTTCTGATGCTGCTGGCGCTGGCGGTGACCTCGAACCGCTTCTCGGTCCGGAAGCTGGGACGCCGATGGCAGACGCTGCATCGGCTTGTCTACGCCGCCGCCATCGGCGGCGTGATTCATTTCTGGTGGCTGGTCAAAGCCGATACCACTGAACCGCAGCGGTGGGCCCTGGCGGTCGCCGCCCTCCTCGGCTTCCGGGTCTGGTGGGCCTGGCGGACGAAGCCGGTCCAGACGCGCGCACCGCGCCCCGTGTAAACCCCAGGAATTCCGGCGGCTGCATACTTTTTGACAGCGTGACTTGCCGTTCCTCGCAGGGCCGTTTAATCTCGGCCTTTATGAGCGGAGGGCAAATGCCTGAAGCGCCGCTGGTGCTGATCGTCGAGGACGACCTGAGCACCCGCGTGATGTACCGGGACTATCTCAGCCACTCTGGCTTCCGGATCATCGATGCGCACAACGGGCACCAGGCGCTGGCCAAGGCCAGAGAGCTGCGTCCCAACGTGATCCTGACCGATCTGGCGGTGCCGGGGATGGACGGATTCGAGTTCTGCCGCGCCCTTCAACAGTCGGACGGCACGCGCGACATCCCGATTCTCGCCGTCACCGGACACGCGGAATATCTCGAACAACCCGACCGGTTCCGGCAGGCGGGGATCCTGCGTGTGCTGACGAAACCGTGCGCGCCGGATGTCATCGAAGCGGAATTACGGCGCCTGCTGGAACGGGCGCCGGCCAACAAGCGCTGATGGCGCGCCTGACCCGGGGTGGCGTGGCGCGCCCCGTCCGCCTTTAGGCGGACCAAGGTTCAGGCCGACTTGCGGCGTGTTAGGCGCGCGCGGGCCTGCGTGGCCTTCTCGGCCGGACCCAGCAACTTCAGTTTCTCCATCGCCGCGCGCTGCACTTCCAGCTCGCGCTCGAGGATCTCGAGCTTGCGTTCGAGGTCCTGCGGCGACTCGACCCCCTGAACCATGCGGCGGCGTCGCGGCATGGGAACCTCCAGGCTTGTGTTTGTCTGGGAAGAAGAGCGGCCAGTATAGCCACCGCTCAGCGCGGCGGCAACACCGAAAGCATCACTGCGGCTGGTCGCCTGCACGGTATTTCGCCGCCTGCTCCGGACGGCCCGTGGCGGTGTAGAGCGTCACGAGATCTTCGCGCGCCGCCCGAAGCCAGCTGACCGACGGGGACGACTGCCGGCTGACGATCGCATAGCCTTCCAGGATTTCCCGCTCGGCGTCGGCGGAGCGCTGCTGACGCAGCAGAGCACGGCCAAGTTTGATGCGCGCGATGCCGGTGTTCAGATGCTCCGGACCCTGCGTGTCCGAGTACATCGCCACGGCCCCCCGGTAGAGGGACTCCGCGCGGTGGTAATCCTTCTTGGCGAGGAACACGCCGCCCAGGTTCGAGTTCGCGGTCGCGACGAGGAAGTGCTTTCCGCCGTGCGCTTTACGGTAGATGTCGCCCATCCGCCTGAACGCCGTTTCCGCGTCGTCGAGTCTGCCGCTCTGGACGGCGATGTTGCCGAGGTCGTTGATCGCTGAGGCGACGCGGGGATGGTCGGGGCCGAACACGCGTTCCTGAATGCCGAGCGCGCGCTGCAGCAGCACGCGCGCCTCGTCGAAGCGCTTCTGATAGACCAGCGATCGCCCGAGCATCGTCAGCGCGGATCCCGTCTGCGGGCTGTCCTTGCCATGCCACGCCTCGGTGATGGCCAGCGCATCGCGGTAGAACGCTTCCGCCTCCGGGTACTTGCCGCGCTCGGACTGAATGGCGCCAAGGTTGATCAGGTCGTCGGCGACCAGCGCGTGACGATCGCCGCTGATTCGCCGCGTCATCGAGAGCACGCGCCGTCCGACCTCGTCGGCGACGTCGTAATTGCCGGCGTAGAAATTCGCGTTGAAGAGCTGACGCAGCGTTCGGGCGTAGTCAGCATTGTCGTCGCCCGCTCCGGACTGCAGCCGGCTGGCTTGCTCGAGCATTCTGATGGCGTCCGGGTAACGGCCGCGTTCTGTCAGCACCTCGCCAAGCGTGGTGTACGCCTTCGCGACCTGCGCCGCTGCCGGCGGACCAAGCTTCTGCAGCGACTCGAGTCCTTGCCGTGCGAGACGTTCGGCTTCGTCGAATCGGGCCTGGTCGCTGCGCAACAGCGCCAGCCGCAGCTCGACGTCCGCGGCTTCGGGGCTGCCGGCGCCGGACAGCCGCACGCGTTCGTCGAGCGCCTTTCGCAGCAGACCGTCGGCCCGCGCAAAATCACCCAGCCGTCCGTAGATGGTGCCGAGCGTTGCGTGCATGTCGGCCTGCACCGCAGGCTCCCCGCGCAGCGCATCGGCCTCCTGCACGCCGCGATTGAGCAGCGTCAGGACGCGCAGATCCTCGGCGGGCGCGGCGCTGGTGTCGCCGCCGGTGAAGAGCCCGAGCAGCAGCTCCCGCGTGCGTTCCGCGCGCGTCGCCTGGACAACGGCGGAATCGCGAGCCGTCGCCAGGCGGACGGTATAGAAGCCGACGAGGCCGATGATGACGGTGATCATCGCCGCTGCCGCCGCGAGCGGGCGCCAGTGGCGCCGCGAGAATTTCGCGAGCCGGTAGCCGACGGCGTCGGCTCGCGCGTCGAGCGCTTCGCCGTTCCGGTAGTGGTCGAGGTCGCGGATCAGCGCCTCGACCGACGCATAGCGCCGCGCCGGGTCCGCGCGCAGTGCGGTGAGCACGAGGACGTCGAGGTCCGTGTTCTTTCGCGCGCCGGAAGGCCGCGGCGGCTCGCGATCGAATGCAGCCGCCCGGATGACGGCAGATGCCGCTGCCGGCACATCGAACGGCCTCTTTCCGGTCACGAGCTCGTACAGAAGGATGCCCAGACTGAAGACGTCGGAGTACACACCCACGGGCTCGCCGCGAATCTGTTCGGGCGCGGCGTAGGCCGGCGTCAATGCCCGCATTCCCGTCCGTGTGACGTCGGTGTCCGAATCGGTCTCGGCGAGCTGCTTCGCAATCCCGAAGTCGAGCAGCTTGACGCTGCCGCCGGCGGCAACGAGGATGTTCGACGGTTTCAGGTCCCTGTGGATGATGAGGTGGCGGTGTGCGTAATTCACCGCGTCGCAGACAGCGCGGAACAGGCGGAGCCGCTCCGCGAGCGGCAACTGGTGTGTCTGGCAGTAGTCGGTGATCGGCACGCCGTCGACGTACTCCATGACGATCCATGGCGTGCCGTCGCCGAGGACGCCGGCGTCGAAGAGCCGGGCAATGCCCGGATGATTGAGCGCGGCCAGCGTGCGCTGTTCGGCCGAGAAGCGGCGTCTGCGGGAGGGCGACAGCCACGCGTCGCGAAGAACCTTGATCGCCGCACTGGTGCCGAGATCCACGCGCTCGGCCTTGAACACCGTGCCCATCCCGCCTTCGCCGACGACGCGCACGAGACGATAGGGGCCGATCTGTTCCACCGCCGCGCGGGCGCCGTCGAGGATTGGACCGGCGACGCGGCCGATCCCGCCGTCGAGCAGCGTCAATCCGCGTGCATCCTCGTCGAGCGCGGCGAGGACCTCGTCGGCGAGCCCGGTATCCGCGCCGGCCGCGGCGGCGACGTAGCGGTGCCGCTCCGCCGGCGGCAGCGCAACCGCTTCGTGAAAGATCGCCTGGATTCGTTCCCAGCGTTCGCTATCCATGGCTGCGAAGCTCCCGGGCGAGCCACGCCTTGACGGCGCGCCAGTCGCGCTGCACGGTCGCCTCCGAGACGTCGAGCGCGGCGGCCGTTTCCGCGACGTCGAGCCCGCCGAAGAAGCGGCAGACGACCATCTCCGCCTGGCGCGGATTGAGCCGTTCGAGCGTGTCGAGCGCCGCGTCCAGCGCCAGCA
Organism: Vicinamibacteria bacterium; assembly: GCA_025938035.1. The sequence continues at coordinate 7,153 of JAICQE010000124.1, read as the reverse complement.
CTTCTCTGGCGCTCGTCACGCGTTCGACCATCGATTCATCGAGCGTCACGAACACGACGTCGCGACCACGCTTCGCGGCGTTCCGCCGGCGCGCGGCCTCGACGAGCACCTGCCGCATGGCGCGCGCCACGATCCGGCGGAAGTGCAGATCGGAAAACACCTTGAATCGCGGTGACGCCGCCAGCTTCAGAAACGCTTCGTTGACGAGCGTCGTCGGACTCAGCGTCGCGCGCGGATCGTTGCTCTTTACGAGCGACGCCAGCCGGCGTAATTCTTCGTACGCGGCGCTGAACAACTCGTCGAGCCGCGGGTCAGCAGGGACAGAGTCGCGCAAGGGGATTTTTCGGTAAGGGGGGATTCTATCGAAGGCACGGCCAGTTCGTCGTCCGGTAAACGCCGTTACCTTGTCGTGAGACGTCGCGCCAGATTTCAAACCCGCGCTCGTCGTCCGGTGGGATCACGGTCATCCGCTCGTAACGAGGTTTCAGGTACTCCCAGATGTCGGGATAGGTGGTCGCGAACCAATCATGGCGATCGAGCGGGATGATCAGAAACGGGACCCGCGCCCGCCGGAGATGCGTGATTGTGACCGCCTGTTCCCAGGAGGTCAGGCGCCGGTAAAACCGCCGATGATCTCCCGCAAACCCGCGCCCGGTAACGACATTGAGCTCGGGCGAGTACCAGCCGTAAAGGAGACGATCCTCGGGCGTTGTGCACTCCCTGACGTACTCGATAAAGGGAAGCAGCATTCCCGAGGGATAGCTCGGGACGGGCCCCGGATTCGTGTCGTGAAGCCGTGCGCTGATGTCGCGCCAGCGGCGGACTACTTCGCCGGGGCCAGTGAAGACGCCGGCCGCCGCGAGGAGCTTGCCGGTCTCTCCGAAGACCGCGACGGCGCTGAGCGCCGCCGCCGTTGCGACGGCCACGATGCCGCGGGTGATACGCCGCCGAAGTCCTGGCGCCGGCCACCAGCGCCACGCCGTGGCGCCAATCCACGCGGCAAGCACCGACTGCGAGAGGCCGACGTCAGGCAGACGCGCTTCCAGCGGATGCCGCAGAAAGACGAGATTGGAACAGAGCGCGAGCACCGCCAGCATGACCGCAATGGCCGTTTCCGGAACCGCGAGCACGTGCCTGCGCGCGAAGACCATCGCCAGCCCGAGAACCGGCAGCGCCCAGTACAGCCAGAAGATGAGCGCGACGCTGTTCTCGCGGGCATGCCACCCGGGGCCGAAGTGCGATTCGCCCAGCAGCCGTTGCCAGCGATCGCCGCGCGCCAGCTGATCGAATCCGTGCGTGTCCTCGACGTTGCCGTCCGAGCGGATCGCCTGCAGGTTCGCGGCCGATGTGTCGCGCGCGCGATAACGCCACGTGCGATCCTCGACATGCCTGACCACGTCCAGCTGGTAGCCGTCCTCCAGCCGGGCGCGTAAGCGATCGTCCACACCGGGCGCCCACCTGACGTGAACGATTCGCGTCTCGGGAGAGATCCAGAGCCCTTCCCGGGCATTCACCGAGAAGACAGGAAGCTGATAGACGCCCGACACCGATTCCCCGCCGACATACGCGCGTGCAACGCGGAGATACGTCGGGATTCCCGCCGCCCACTGCACGTACGCCAGATGTGGCAGCACGAACAGGAAAGCCAGTGCGCCGTAGGTCGCAATCGATCGCGTCATCGTCGCGAACCCCGATCGCCACTGGGCGACAGCAAGCAGCGCCACGCTTGCCACACCGAGATAGAGCGCGTGATCGTGACGGAAGTAGTAGCCAAGTGCGGTGGCTGCCGCGAGCGCGGCGAGCCGCGCCACGGTCGGACGCTTGACGGCCCACCAGGCCACGGTCAGCGCGACGGCCTGGACAAGCAGCTTCGGATAGCTGTAGGTGCGCGGGTTGAGCGCCACCTGCGCGAACACGGCAAGCGCCGCCGCCAGCACCGAGCCCGAGACGAGCGCCGCGAGACGGAAGCTCAGGCCGGCGGCAATCGCGAAGCCCAGGGCGATGACGACGGTTTCCGAGTAGAACGGCGACTTCAGGAGCTCCCACGCCGCCGCGGAGACCACATACATCAGCGGCATTCCTTCGTCCACGAAGTCGCGCACCGGCAGATCGCCGAGCCGCAGCTGCAGCGCCAGCGCGACGTGATCGAAGTGGTCGTTCACGAACTCGGTCTGATTGAGCCAGCGAAAGGCGAAGGTGAGTAAAGCGGCGAGGGCTGTTCCGAGGATCAGCAGCAGGCGGCGCACATAATTTCCTATGGCTGCTATTCTAGCGGCCCCGATCCCGGACACCTGCCTGATGCCAGGGTTGTGATTGGACGTTCAGTTTTGTGCGTGGCGGACCAGATTTGTGAGCGGCCGCACGCACCCTCCGGCCGCGATCCCGTTTCCGCTGATTTTTGCCAAGGAAAACGCACCAGGGGTTCCGTTCCCGTGGCGTGTGTCTTGCTCCGACGGCTGCGGCTCAGAGGACAGGATCCCCCTATGAAGGCATCGTCGACAGACGCCAGAAAGAAGCCCGACATCCATCTTGCGACGCCGGGCGCTGCGCGCAAGGAACGGCTCCCGCTCGGCGAGTCGCTCGTCAAGATCGGCGCGATCTCGCAGGAACAGCTGCAGGACGCGCTGCGGCAGCAGAAACATCACAAGGGCGTGCGGCTGGGCCGCCTGCTCGTCAAGCTCGGTTTCATCAGCGACGACGTGATGCGCCAGGCCTTGAGCGAACAGCTCAACGTGCCCTTCGTCGATCTCGAACGGATGCGCATCGACCCGGCGCTCGGCCGGATCATCAATCACGCCTACGCGCGCCGCCATTGCCTGCTGCCGGTCAGCTCGATCGGACAGAGCCTCACGGTCTGCATGGACGACCCGTCCGACCAGACCGTCGTCGGCGAGTTGAAGCGCATCACCGGTTACAGCATCAGCGTCGTCACCGCGTCGCACGAATCGATCAAGGCCGCGTTCGCGCGCCTGTACAGCGAAGCGCTGCAGGGGCCGTCGGGCGGCACGGTCGAAACCGGCGTGATGGACCTCCAGTTCGACGAGGAGGCGGAGGACGTTCGCGTCAACAACTACGGATACGAATTCAAGGGCGCCGACGTCATCGTGCAGAAGCTGCTGGCGGTGGCGATCGAGCAGCGCACGAGCGACATCCACATCGAGACGCTGTCGAACCGCATCGGCATCCGGTTCCGCATCGACGGCCTGCTCCAGGCGCCGCAGCTGGGCGACATCGAGGCGGCCTGCAATCAGCTCGGCCGCGAGATGGTGTCGCGCTTCAAGATTCTGGCGAAGCTCGACATCGCCGAGCGCCGCCGGCCCCAGGACGGCAGCTTCCGCGTGCGGGTCAGCAAGGCCGAGGAGCTGATCACCATCGACCTGCGCGTCTCCATCATTCCCAGCATGCACGGCGAGAGCGTGGTCATTCGCGTGCTCGACAAGTCGCGGCTGCCCGCGTCGATCGACGGCCTCGGACTGCCGAAGGCGATGGTGGTGCAGTTCGGTCAGCTGTTGAAGCGGAGCGCCGGGATCATTCTGGTGACCGGCCCGACCGGCTCAGGCAAGAGCACGACGCTCTACGCGGCGCTGAAGACGCTCTACAAGCCGCAGATTCGCATCCTCACCGCCGAAGACCCGATCGAATACGTCTACGAGCAGTTCTCGCAGTGCGAGGTCAACGATCAGATCGGGAACACGTTCGCGAAGTATCTGCGCGCGTTCCTGCGGCACGACCCGGAAGTGATCATGATCGGCGAGATTCGAGACGGCGAGACCGCGCAGATGGCGCTCCGCGCCGCGCAGACCGGCCACCTGCTGATGAGCACGCTGCACACGACAACCGCCGTCGAATCGGTCGCGCGGCTGCGCGACCTGGGCATCGACTCGAACACGATCGCATCGACGATTGCCGGCGTGCTCGGCCAGCGGCTGGTGCGCCGCGTGTGCAAGGAATGCAAGTCGCCGTATCAGCCGTCCAAGCACCTGATCGAGCAGCTGCCGTTCAGCGCGAACCTCTCGAACTGGGAGCTGGTCAAGGGCTCCGGCTGCCCGGCCTGCAACTTCACCGGGTTCAGCGGCCGCGTCATGGTCGGCGAGCTGTGGGTGCCCACGCAGGACGATGCGGTGATGATCGCGAAGGACGTACCCGCCGACGAGCTCACCGCGTCCACGAAGGCCAGTACGTTCACGATGGCGCAGTGCGCATCGGAGCTGCTGCACGATCAGGTGACGAACATCGAAGAGCTCGTGCGCGTGATGCCGTTCTCGGCAATCCGCGAGATGCTCGAAGCCGCCCCTGCCGAACAGATGGCTGTATGAAGCAGGCCTCAGGCTTCAGGCCTCAGGCCCCAGCTGAGGCCCGAGGCCTGATTCCTGAGGCTTGTCCTTAAGGCGTTCCGTTATCGATCTGACTGCGCACCTCGCCGCCCGGCCACGTGGTGGTGTGGACGTTGACGTAAGTCGCTCCGGCGCGCATCGCCGCCAGCAGCTCGTCGATCTGGCCCGTATTCAGTCCCTGCGTTCGTGCGCCCGCCGTGGCGGGAATGTTTGGACTTACATCGGCGGCGGTGATGACCCCGCTGATCGTCGCCGGCGGTGCCGGACATGGCTGGGTTCCGGCCGGGCCGTTGCCCAGATTCGTGCACAGGAAGACGGAGATGCCGCCGTTGACTCCTTGCTGACCGAGGTGGATGTGCGCCTGCTGCACGGCGCCTTCGAGATCCGAATAACTCAACTGCCAGTCGATCGTTGAGTCCTTCCGTATCTGCGCGGTGAACGTTCCGCTTGCGCCGGTCGAGACCGAGGGAACTTCCTCGTAGCCGGTGAGCAGCTCCTTGATGTGCATGAAATTTTGCGCGAAGGCGACGGCGGAGACCAGCGCACACGCCAGGACCCCGAGCACGATTCGTTTGGTCTTCACGGACTCATCCCTAATCTCCCCGCCCAGAGAGGGGACGTGTACTAAACAGGGTCAGGCCAAGTCAAGGCTCCAAGGGGCTATCTCATGCGTCGGATGGCTCGCACCCGCCTGAGGTGACCGAGAATCGGGTGCCGGTCCCGTTGCGGCCGATTGTCTTCCGGCGTGTAGGGGGGCAGCGAGGCATCACGTTTCTGTTTGCGATCGTACGACGGCCGTGTCACACGACGGCCGCGAACGTAGAACCGGGGAAACCCCGGGCGCAGCGACCGGCGATCGTTCCATTCGCGCTCGATGCCATGCAGCTCGTTCATCGACCAGTGCCGCTCCTGATGCACGGACCGCTGATCGCCGTTCAGCCACCATTCGAAGCCGTGACGTTTCCCGTTCTTCACGAATCGCGCTTCGGCGAGATAGGTTCGGCGCGGCTTCGTCCACGTTTCCTGCCACCAGAGGTCGATGCCGGTGCCGGAGCGCATCCGGTAAGTGCCGAGCAGGCGGCCATCGCTTGACCACTGGCGCGCCGTTCCGTGCTCGAGGCCGTTCCGATAGGAGGTAGCGGACAGGAGCGTGCCTGGAACGTCCCACCGGTACTCGCGGCCGTGCCGCTTGCCACGGTGGACGCCATAATCGAGGAGCAATCCGCCATTCGGGTCGAAGTACCGGCACCCCACGACCGACCGTCCTACGAGATACTCGACGCGTTCGGGCGCTCCCGACGCGTGCCGGTCGGCGACGCGGGCGCGAGCGTGTCTGGGAATGGAACTGCGGTATCCGGGCCGCACCGACCGGACCGATGATTTCCTTCGCACCGTGGAGTCTATTGTTCCAAACGGAGGCCGTGATGAACATCGTGCTCTGGGTCCTGCAGCTTCTCCTCGCGGCGGCGTTCTTCGCGCACGGGCTGCTGTTTCTGATTCCGCCTCCTGATATCGCCGTGCAGATGAACGCGTCGATGCCGCGGTGGTTTCAGCTGTTTCTCGGCGTCGCCGAGATTCTGGCTGCGGTCGGACTCATCGTTCCCGGACTGACGCGGATTCTGCCATGGCTGGTGACGTGGGCGGCCGTGGGGATCATGTTCGTGATGGTCTGCGCCACCATCTTCCACCTCGCGCGCAGTGAATGGTCGTCGGCGCTCGTCACGCTGGTACTGCTGGTCATGGCAACGTATCTCGCGTACATGCGGGCCCGGGTCATGCCGATTCGCGCCCGCGGATAACCTGTCCGATTCCGTCCGGGTTCCATCCGATTTCAGCCCAGGGGTGCAGAAGTGTGCGCGTGCGGCCGATAGATGCGGGCGTAGCGTTCTCGCTTTTGCGCCCAAGTGCATGAAGAGTTTCGAGATCGTGAACGGACGTCACGCGCGGCCAACGGACCCTAAGTCCGTGCTGGAGCAGCGCTTAGCGGACCTGGAAGCCATCGTCCGACGGCGGCAGAGAGATTGGCTTGCCGCCCGCGCCGCCGCCGCGGCGGAACCACAGAACAACCTCGCGGAAGTCATCGCCAGGGAACGTGCCGCCCGAACTGTGCTCGAGCAGGAGCTGGCCGCCCGACGCGCGCACTACGAGAAAGACATCGCACGGGCCAATGCGGTACGCGCCATGGTTGACGAGCAGCTCCGCGAGGCGGGTCTGGAAGTCAAACGTGCCCGGGAGGCGGAGGCGTCCGCCGCGGCAGCGGTCGAGCGGCTCGCACGCGCCGAAGCCGTAGCGGTCGCCCGGCTGGCAGAGCGCGAAGCAGAGTTCGCGTCGGAGCTGTCGGCGGTCACGGAAACCCGCGACGGCCTCGAACAGCAATTGAGTTACGTCGAGTCCGCTCTTGCTTCTGCCAGGCAGCGACACGAATTGGCCGCACTAGAAGTCGAGCAGCTCACCCGGCGCGAGGCCGAGCTCAGCGCCCAGTACGCCGATGAGGCCGCTACTCGAGCGACGCTCGAGCAGCGAGTCGCTGAAGTCGAGGCCGCCCTCGCCTCTGCTAGAACGTCTCACGCCAACGCGGAAGAGCGGCACAACTCGGCGATCGCAGCCGCGGCCACACGGCTGGCCGAGCGGGAGGCACAGCTCCAGACCGAGGTCGCGTCGATCACCATCACGCGTGACGGTCTCGAACAGCAACTGCGCGGCATCGAAACCGTGCTCGCACAACAGATCGACGCCCGTCTCGCCCTCGAGCGCGCCATTGCAGAGCAGCGTTCGGCGGCGGCCGATGCCGAACGGCGGTACCTCGACGACATCGCGGC